>CADBOC010000355.1 GCA_902796175.1 Oscillospiraceae bacterium
GCTTTGATCTTGAGCACGTCCGTATAAAACATCTGCTGAAACGATGAGATCAGAGAAAAAGTGAGCAGGCCGCCCGCGTCGCCGAGGGCATAACCGATCTTATCGCGCATGCCGATGCCGTAGGTTTTTTCTTCTATTTGGATCATAAGGTCTCCTCCTTCGCAGAAAAGAAAAATGAGCGCGCGCATACGGCGGCGGGGCAAACGGTAGCGATGCTGCCGTTCAGCAGAGACAGCCCCACATCCGAGGCTTTCAGTCTCTGATCGTATCTGCGCAACTGTTTTTTCAGTTTTTCGGCAATCTCACCGGAACGGAAAACGGAGCCGAAAAACACAACGCTCTGCGCATCCAGTATCGCAGCCGCGTTGGCAAGCGCCACCGCCACGGTATCGATCTTCAGATCCAGAACATTCCGTACCGTACTTTCGCCGCTGGCAAGCAGCGTTCTGAGATCCGGCTGACCGGTCTCACGCAATATGGTCTCGACGCCGCATACCGTCTCAAGACAGCCGTAACGTCCGCAGCGGCATCTGCGGCCGGAACGGTCTACGATATAATGCCCGATCTCGGCCGCGTCGCCGGCGTCGCCGAACAGAACCGTACCGCCCGCGTAAAAAGAGGAACCGATCCCGGGCCCCCATTTAAAAAACAGAGTACGGTCAGTCAGGGCTTCGCCGGAATAATAGCGCTGCGCCAGCACAAACGCTTTTACGTTGTTTTCCACTGCGGCCGGCAACCCGAGCCCTTCTTCAAAAGCGCGGCAAACGGCGTCAACATCCCACTGACCGTAAACGGGATCCGTTACGCTGCCTGTTACGCAGATCCCGATATAACGGATCCTCTGTTTAACATCGCCGTGCTCAAGCAGGAACGCTTCTGCGCTGTGTACAAGCTTCTGAGGGTCGTCGGAAAACGGGATATCGCAGCGTGCGGATACCGCTCCCGTAAGATCGACGATCGAAAACACAACGCTGTCGAGTTCCGCGTATACGCCGAGCGCAAGGAAAGCGTTCAGTCTCAGGGAAAGGCGCCGTTCTCTTCGCCCCGCCTTTTCGGGGGGATCCGCAGACACGGTTTCATACAGCCGCCCCGCCCCGTATAACTGCGCGGTCAGTTTGCTGACGGCTGCGGGAGTAAGCCCGGAAGCCGCAGCGAGTTCCTTTCGGCTCATTTCTCCGTTTTCACAGAGCAGCCGCAGGATCAGCCGCAGGTTATCCGTTCTTAATGAGTTCAGATTTCCGCCCTGCATACTTTTGCCTTCTTTCAGCGGGAGCCCTCTTACGCTTTGAGCAGCAGCGAAACGCCGCTGATCATCATCAGGGCATACGTCAGGATGAGAAACGCGTTGCGGGGCAGTTTTTTTGCGATCAGGCTGCCGAACCACAGCGCTGCAGCAAGAATAACAAGAGATACCAATCCTGTTCGGATCGTCTGCGGGGTAAACATCCCTGCTGCGGCGTCTGAAACGGCAAGAATGCCGTTGAGCAGCACCCATACGGCGGAAAGCGTTGCCCGGAACGTATTTGTTTCCTTCAGTCTTCCGGAAGCATAGGTCACCAGCAGCGGTCCTCCGCAAACAAAAAGGCCGTGTACCACACCGCCAAGCGCCAGCATCACCGGCCCGATATAGCGGATGCCGGGAAAGGTATCGCGCTTCAGAAAAAACAGAACGGCGTTCATCAGCGCGAATCCGATCACGATCACACCGAGCAGAACAAACAGAACAGATCCGATTCCGTTCAGAGCGTTTCGCAGCAGTACGCCGACGGCCATGCCGGGCAGGCTGACGATAAGCATCGTGAACAGCGCTTTTTTGTCAACGTCACGCCGAAAGCGGCATACGATCCAAACGGACGCGGCAAAACCCAGTATATTCAGCACGGGTTTCGCAACGTCCATCCCGACCAGCATAACGGAAAAAGGCATGGCCAGAACCGTCCCGGCGAAACCGGTCACGCACTGTACGATATTTGAGAGCAGTACAACGAGATAAAAACCGAGAAGCTGCGGCGTCAAAAAACAAACACCTCGATACCCAGCATCTTTCCGAGAGCGGCGATCTGTTCTCTTACGTCCGCCATCGCGACGGCAAAGTGCGGCTCCCATCCGTATTCAACGCCGCCGCGAATAAAGACGCCGGCGTCCGATTCCGTTTTTACAACGACCGAGGTTCCGAAGTACTGCTTCGGGCGGTCAAGCGCTTCGCCGCCGGCGGCAAGGATCCGCGCTCTGCCGTCCGCGTCCGTTCCGATCCGCAGGATCGTAACGTGTTTTTCGGCTTTGCAGCCGAATTCCATCGTCGGGCCGATGCGGCGGTTGCAATGAACGCCCGCTTGCGCGCCCGTGTCTGCACGGGCAAGCGAACACGGGGCTGCGCCGCAGTGCCAGAAGGTGACGGTATTTTCGTCGCTGTTCAGCGCGACAGGGTCTCCGAAAAACGCCGGTTTGCCTGAAAACGCGGCGGCGATATACATCGAAAGAGCGCCGTAAGCATCCGCTTCACATGCGGCGGGCACACCGAGATCGTCAAGGATCGAGAGCACAGCGCATACAGGCGTTCCGAAAGCGGTAAAGAAATCGGGCCAGCATCTGCTTGCAAGCGCGCCGATCTGATTCTCTTTGACGTACAGATCGTAAGCGCGGTAAAGACGGGCGAAGTCAGATACGTTCTTCGCGTCGATCGCCTCGAGCCCTGTGATACGCTTTTTCGCATCGCCAAGATACGGCGCGATCTCCTCCTCTGTATAGCCTCTCGCTGCGTCGATCAGCTCTCGCGCTTCGATCGAGAGAAGTCTTACGCCGAAATCTCTTTGGATCGAGGCGTCCAGCGCCCTGCCGAAGCCGAACCCCTGAGGCGTATGGCCTACCTGCAGCAGATTCAGAGAACGGAGCTCTTTTTTGACTTTTGCCGCCGCAAAAACGGCGGAGACCGATCGCATAACAGCAGGATCTCCGGGGGAACCGTAAACGTAGGAATATGCTCTATGCAGCCCCGTCAGCGTATTGGCTGCCGAAAAAGCGCCTGTCAGCGCGTTCAGCTTCAGTCGGCCTGCGTCCGGAAAAGGCTCCTCCGGCGTCCAGAGCAGGATCGGGCAGTCAAGCGCCCTCGCCGCCTCCGCCGTATACGCGCCGTTCGCGAACGTCACGTTCAGGATAACGGCGAGATCCGCCTCGACGCCTGCAAGATACGAGCCGACGGCCGAAACGCTGAGCAGCAGCGATTCGGGACAGCGGATATCGGGATCCACGGTTCTGAGCGCTTTTGCGGCGGCTTTCAGCGTCTCCCCGGCGGCGGTCTGATCAAACGTCGGGACCCCGATCGGGATCAGAACGGTACGAAACATGCTTTACCCCTCCTTGTAACGGATCTCTTTGTTCTCTCCGATCACCCCCGGATAAGCGCCGCGTCTGATCAGCGGCTCCCGCTCCGGGTGGGCAATAATCCATTTGTTTGTTTCGAGCAGCAGACGGTCTTCACCTGCCGGGTTTTGCGGTTTTTCTTTTAACGGCGTGTTGGTCCCGCGCGGCAGCACCACCACGTCGCGGAACCCTTCCTCCTGCACCCTGCACGGGGAAAGATGCAGCGTGGTCGCGTACATCTCGATCGCCGTGCCCGCGGGGACAAAAAAGACCTCGGCGTCGTTCACGCTGAACGTATTGTTCTGTATCTGCCAGACGTGACCGAGTACCAGACAGAGATCCGTCACGGCGACGTTCACTTCACTGCCCTTGTGATATTCGAATCCGTTATACGTACTGTTTACGCCGTTGCAATATCCGATCTGGATGGGCATACCGCCGTAAACGGTGTTTTGCAGCGTTTCCATCACATTCCCCGCATTCTCAAGCAGCGGCTCGCTCGCGACGTAAACGTTGCCCGTCTCCGGGATCGGCGTTTGCTCCTCCATGATCTTCAAAAGCGGCGACGCGTCAAACGCCCCTATGACTCTGCCGTATGAGGCGAACAGCGGATCGTTCACATCGCGGATCGGCATATCATTGAGGCTTCTTAAAAGATCAAGCGTCCAGCTCATCGCTTACCACCTTGAACGTCGCGCGGAAATCCTCAGGGCCGAGTCCCGCTTCCATTCCTTTGTCGTATACGGATTTTGCGTTCAGCATACCCGGCATGCGAACGCCGGTTTCTTCGGCAAGTCTCCGGCAGATGCCGAGATCCTTATGCATATTCTGCAGGGAGAACGCGGTCGACCAGTTGCGGTCGCGCAGATTCTTCCACTGGCCGTCGAGGTAGAAATTCTGACCGCCGCCCGCCGCGATCGCGGCGGCGAACCGTTCGGGATCGATCCCGAATTTTCCGGCAAGCGTAAGCGTCTCGTTCACGCCGTTCTGTATCTCGGCGACCAGCGCGTTGTGACAGATCTTCATCACAAGGCCGCTGCCGTTTTCGCCCATTCTCTGAACGGAAACACCCATATAGAAGAGTACAGGCGCGATCGTCTCGAACAGCGCTTCATCGCAGCCGACGTAAATACCGAGCGTACCGCTTTCGGCGGCGGGGCGCGATTTTACGACGGGCGCATCGGCAAACTGCCCGCCCTTTGCTTTTACGGCGTTTGCGATCTCAATGCTCACATCCGGATCCACCGTGCTCATATCCACGCCGATCTTGCCGGGACAGAAGCTTGGAAGGATCTCTTCGTATACGGCGCGAAGATGCTCGCTTTTCGGCACCATCGTAATGATCAGATCCGCTTTCTGCGCGACCTCCGCGTTACAGGCGCATGCCGAGGCGCCGAGAGAGACCAGCTTTTCAACACGGGAAGGGTCCAGGTCGTTTACGAAAACCGGTTCCCCGTGTTTTTTTACGATATTCGCGCACATGGCCTCCCCCATGATACCGAGGCCGATAAAACCTATTTTCATAGTGCCTCTCCTTATTCCGTGACCGTATTATCCCAGGCCGCCTGGAACTTTGCGAGACCGTAATCCGTAAAGGGATGATAAAAACTGTCTTTGAACACCTGCAGTCCCGCCGTGACGATATCGGCGCCGGCGACGGCGCAGTCGACAAACTGCTTGCCGGTGCGAACGGCGGCGCAGATGATCTCGGTTTTGCCGTAAAAGCCGAAATTGCGGTAGGCAGTCACGATATCGCGGATATAATCCCTGGGGTCCTCGCCGCTGTTTTCCTTCCAGCCAAGGAAAGGCGAAACGAAGAGCGAACCGTTCTTTGCGGCGATCAGCGCCTGCGAACCGGAGAAAACAAGCGTGAGATTCGTGCGAACGCCCTTCTGCTCCAGCCTTCTCGCAGCGGTAATGCCTGCAAGGGTGCACGGGATCTTGATCACGAAGTTGGGGCATTTCGCGGCGATCTCCGCCCCCATACGGACCATCTCGTCCGCGTCGTTCAGATGCGGATCGATCTCAACGGAAACGGGAAACCTCTGCCAGCCTTCGATCCCCTTTTCCCGTACAAAGGACGCAAGCTCGCCGATCACGGTAAAAAACGGTTTGCCGCTGTTCATGATATGGTTCGGATTGGTCGTAACGCCGTCGATGCCGAAGGTATCGTAGGCCTCACGGATCTCATCGATCTTCGCGCTGTCAAGAAAATACTTCATTTACTCAAACTCCTGCCTTTCAGATCTGAATTAATTAACAGTGTTAACCAATGCTATTATATCACAAAAATCCGTTTTTGCAATATGAAAAAACAGATAAAACCGATTATTTATAGAACGCCGATTCTTGTAAACGACCGTGAACCGTGATATAATACATTCGACAAGAATCTGCAGGATCGGAGGAGACCGAACTTGTTAAAAATGGTTTCATGGAATGTAAACGGCCTTCGCGCGGCCGTAACAAAGGGCTTTTGCGACCGTTTCAAGGAGCTGGACGCTGATTTTTTCTGTCTGCAGGAGACAAAGCTGCAGGCCGGCCAGATAGACCTCGTTTTTGAGGGATACAGGTCTTACTGGAATTACGCGGAAAAGAAAGGGTATTCGGGTACCTGCATATTCACAAAACACGCTCCCCTCTCCGTTCGCTATGGGATCGGGATACCGGAGCACGATACCGAAGGGCGCGTGATCACTCTTGAATACGACGCGTTCTGGCTCATTACCGTTTACACGCCGAATTCAAAAGACGATCTTTCAAGACTTGCCTACCGCGCGGAATGGGAAAAAGCCTTTCTGGCTTATGTACTTGAACTCGAACAAATCAAGCCCGTGATCTGGTGCGGCGATCTGAACGTCGCGCATCAGGAGATCGATCTGAAAAACCCGAAAACGAATCACAACAGTGCCGGTTTTACCGATACCGAACGCGCATGCTTTTCCGAAGAGCTGGCGGCAGGCTTTACGGATACCTTCCGATATTTCTATCCGGACAAAACGCAGATCTATTCCTGGTGGAGCTATCGCAGAAACGCGCGCCAGACGAATGCCGGATGGCGGATCGATTACTTTGTCGCAAGCAACAAGCTGCGCGACCGTCTCGAAGACGCCCGCATCCATACGGATATCATGGGTTCCGACCATTGTCCGGTCTCCCTTCTGATCCGTCTGGACCCGTAATCTGAAAAAAGGATTGAACCGATGAAACATCTGATCCAACTGAAGAAAAACTGGCGCGCCGTGTTTTCGAACGGGACCGGGCGGGATCTGGAGCTGCCTTTTCTGCAGTCTGCAAACGACGCCGAAAGCACCGTGCTTTACACGCGCGGATTTACGGTGCCTGCGGATGACGCGCATGAGGTCTGCTGTCTGACGCTTTTGTATCTAAGCGGCGCCTATACGGTTCGTATCGACGGGACACAGGTGTGTACGCACAACGGGCTGTTCGCGCCGTTTTCCTGCGACATTTCTTCCTATGTCAAAAAAGGGAAAAAACAGCTTCTTGAGATCCTGGTGCATCCGGTCGCGACGCCCGCGGGCATGTACACCTTCGGCGGCGCGCTGCTCTCTCTGCTGCCTGCGACACATTTCGATCTCACTACGCCGGCCTCACAGCCGCTTACGATCAAAACGGAGTTTGAAAACGGTTCGGCGCTGATCTACGCCGACGTCAGGATCGCGCAGCCTACGAATTACGACATACTTACCTATAAGCTGTTCGATCCCAGGGGGCGCGTGCTTCGGACGCAGACCGTAAAACCCACCTCTCCGCAGATCTGCGTATCTGTACCGGATCCTGTTTTGTGGGACGGAACTGACGAGCAGTACCGATATACCCTCACCGCTGCGCTCAAACGTGATTCTGCCGTAATTGACCGTACACAGACCTCCTTCGGCCTGCGGGATCTGCAGCTGGAGGACGACGGACTCCTTCGAATGAACGGCATGCGCGTTCCGTTGAGCGGCATTTCTCTGCCGCCGGAGCCTCTGAACGGAAGAACCGTCGATTCCCTGCGCGATCTCGCCTGCAGCGCTGTGATCCTTGAAACGGTATTCCCCGATGAAGAGCTGCTCTCGACCTGCGACAAACTCGGCGTTCTTGTTTTTTTCATGTTCCCCTTTACGGATCTGCCGGGCGGCAAGGAAGAACTGCTGGCCAGCGTGCGCATGCTCTCCCCGCACCCCTGCATCTGCGCTTACGGTTATCTGCCGCAGGATATCGACCTCGCCCGTTCGTTTGTACATACAATCCGGCTGGCGAAAAACGACGTTCTGACCTTTGGCGGCACAAGCATTCTCTATCAGCAGAGCTTTACGGACGCAGTGCCCGATATTTTGCTGCTGAAAGCGGATTTCCCGGAGGACAGCGCAGGGCAAAACTCATTCGAAAACCGGTTTCTGGCGGCGTGCGCCGACCAGCCGGGACTCCGTTTTGCCGTTCTCGCCTCCCCGCCGGATTCCGTCGCCTGCGACCGCGCCGCTCTCTGCAGATGGCATGAAGCGCTTTGGCGCATATTCGGCAACAAAAAGAACGTTACCGCGTATTTTGCCGGCCCCCTCGAGACCGCCGGACAGGATCAGCCCGCGCTGCTCGACGCCGCGACCGGTGAAAAAACCGACGCCTACTGGTTTTACCGTGCGCAGTTCTCGACCGATCCCACCGTTCGCATCAGCAGCTCTCAGCCGCTGTTAACAAGCGAACGGAGGATCTCGCTGCGATGTCTCTCGACCGATCCCTCGGTCTCGCTGCTCGTAAACGGCAAAACACAGCAGGGCGTCGTCTGCGATGAGCTGCCTTCGCACATATGCGTATTCCGCGGCGTACGTCTGAAGCACGGGAGCAATACGCTGGTTCTGACGGACGGCAGTCGAACGGATTCCTGCGTGATCCGAAGACAAAAAACGCCGAAAAAGAAAAAAATTGACGACGGTTGACGCCGAATAGAAGATCCCCCTTTGCGAACACTATCCGCAAAGGGGGATCCTGATTTGTACGGAATCAAAACAAAAGCGGAACAGATCCGTTTTTTGCTCGGAAAAAGCATATATATACCCGCGCTGCTCTGCGCCGCGGCGCGCCTGTCGGCCTGGCTTTGTTTTTCTTACGCAAACAGATGCGCCGGTTTTGTAACAAAAACGCATCCGCTGCAGGCCGATATACCGCCGGCGTCTCTCCTGCCGGCGTGCGTACTGAAAAACGCGTCTCCTCTGCTTTTTGGCGCGGGCGTGCTGTTCCTTTTGTTTTGGTGTGAAGGGAAAGCCGCGTTTCTGTCTCTGTTTTATCACGCAGCCAACGGAGAACGGAAACGCTACCGCGAGCTTCTGTCTGTACGGCAGGGCTTACGATACGGCCTTCTGCGGGGAACCGTAACGCTGTGCCGGCTGCGGGATCTGCTTGAACGGTTCTCTCCTGCGCTTGTTCTTTCATTGGGCGTGATCGCGAAACTCGCGTTCGGGGGAATACCGAACACGCTGCTGATCGCAGCCGGGGCGATCCTCGCGATCCAGATCCCAGTCTGTACGTTTTGTTTTGTCTCTGATTCCGACCGATATATTCTGGCTGAATATCTGTTATGGCGGCATCCGCTGCTCTCGGCAAAAGAGGCTGTTCATTCGAGCAGATTGCTCTGCGTCTCTCAGAAAAAGCTTCTGCGCCGTCTCAGGCTCGCGGCCGCGCCGTGGAAGCTCGTTTCCGCCGTCGGCGTTCCGATGCTGTTTACGGTCTCGTATCTGCCCGCCGTCAAAACAGCCGCGGCATGCAGGATATACGGAGACGATACGACGGTTTTTCAATGATACCCGATGAAGACGGAAAACAGCATCACGCCGACGGCAACAGCGCCTTCGGCGAGAAACAGCTTCCAGCTGAAGCGCAGCCATTTTCCGTAGGAAACGCCGACAAGACCGATCGCAAGGATCATAATGCCGCTGGTAGGATACATCAGATTTGTGAATCCATCCGCCATGCTGAACGCAAGCGCCACTGTGTTGGAGCTGATGCCGAGCAGATGCGCCAGCGGGATCACCAGCGGCATCACAAGAAACGCCTTCGCGGTACCGGACCCGATAAAAAACTCCAGCAACGCTATAAACAGAAAGATCAGAAGAATGGCGCCGTACGCCCCCGTATGCGAGAGCGCGTCGTAAACATAATAGAGGATCGTATGCATGATCATGCCGCGGTCAAGGATATAAGCGACCGCGATCACCATCAGAATCAGCGGCAGTGCCGGGGCGATGGTCTTGATGCCCTGAACAAAGCCGCCGAGCAGTTCCCTGCCCTTTAAGCCCGCAAGCCTGCCGGCGACAATGCCGCCGACGGTAAAAAATACCGCGATGCCGCCCATAGAGAGCGTACCGCTCATATGCAGCACGAAATCAAGTACAATGCATACGAGCGCAAGCCCAAGGCAGACGCCGAACGCAAGCGCGCCGCGCCCCGCGGCTTGATCCGCCAGAACGGTCTCCGGAGATTCGGCGGTATATTTTTCCCGTATTTCGCGGTCGCTTTCGTAGACGAGGCTTTTTTCGGGAAAGCGCTCGATCTTTTTCGCATAGAGCATCAAAAACGCCAGAAGCACGGCGTAGACCAGAAGGAACACGATCAGACGAAGCCATAGTCCCGAAAAGATCTCAACGTCTCCGGCAAGCTTCTGTACCGTCATCACATTGAACGGGTTGAACGTCGCGGCAGTAAAGCCGAAAGCCACCGAGATCAGGCTGATGCCGAGACCGACGAGCGAATCCCACCCGAGCGCAAGAGATATAGCCACGGTAATGGGTACCAGCGTCACGCTCTCCTCCAAAATGCCGGCAGTGGAAGCGAGCGCCATAAAACCGAATACGAGCACCGCCATCAGCAGATACTTTCGCTTGCTGAAACGCTTCGTCGCCGCGGCGACAAGATAGCGAAGCACACCGGCCCTGTCAAGCAGCAGGAATGTGCCGCCCATCAATACGATAAAAACGATGATCAGGATACCGGTCATACCCGTCTCGCGCGTCTCCGGTTCAATAAAAACAGCGACAGGGGCGGCGAGTATTTTCCAGACCGGAAGCTTAAAATCCCCGATCGGCTCATACACGCTTTCGGCTGTGATCGACGTTTTTCCTGTTTCGGGGTCGGTCACGGTGGTATACGCCCCGCGCGGTACGATCTGCGTCAATACGCCCGCAAAGATCCATACCGCCAAAAGCACAAGCGTGATCCCGATCACGGTCTTCTTGTTCAGCTGCAGCCCCTCTCCCCCGTTTTTGCGTTCTTCTTCTGCCATAGCAACCACTCTTTCTTATACGATTTGCCATTTCCGCAACAAAATTCATTATAATGATTTTTATGCGCTTTTGCAATCATTTTTTCGCCGAAATGAAGAAATCGCTCTTCACCCTGTTTTAAAGAAAAAACCAAAAAATATTGATTTTTGTGTTGACAAAACGATCCAACTGTGCTAAAATACGTTATGTCGTTTGAGAGAACGACCAATAAATGCGGATGTGGCGGAATTGGCAGACGCGCTGGCTTCAGGTGCCAGTGAATGCAAGTTCATGTGGGTTCGACTCCCGTCATCCGCA
>CADBOC010000356.1 GCA_902796175.1 Oscillospiraceae bacterium
CAAAAAGCCTGCGCTGAACGTTCGCGACGCACCGCGACATCTCGTCAGCGCGGCTCACCGTGATACGGTTCTGCGTTTCAGACGCGCGGTAATACAGCACCGGCGCCTCCAGAATCCCGGCGGCGCCGTGATCTGCGCAGCGGGTCCAGAATTCGTAATCCTCCGCGTACCGGTACATGGGATCCTCAGAGTAGCGAAGTCCGTTCTCCTCAAGGAAGGAGCGGCGGAAGATCACGGTAGGGTGAATGAGAAACGGCTCGCCGGAAAAAAGCAGCCGAATTCGGTATTCCTCCCGCCCGCACATAACAGGCCGCCAGCGCTGTGTGATCTGTTCCGGCGTTTCGCTGAATACGTCCGCCCAAGCCCCGGCAAACATCACCTCAGGATGCGCCTCCATAAACGCGGTCTGCTTTTCGAGGCGATCCGGATAACAGATATCGTCCGTATCCATCCGCGCTATATATTTCCCCCGGCAAACAGAAAGCCCTTTATTCAAAGATGCGGGCAGACCGAGATTTTTTTTGTTTTCGATCAGACGTATGCGCGCGTCGTCGGCGGCGTACGTCAGCAGCATCTCATAAGAAGCGTCCTTCACGCCGTCGTTGATCACAATGACCTCAAGATCCGTTACGGTCTGCTCCAGCATGCTGTCGAGCGCCTGCCGCAAAAAAGCGGTCGGCGTTCGGTAGTTGCTCATCAAAAACGATACGAGAGGCATCGGGAGAAGTCCTCCTCCTTTTTTACTCTTCCAGCAGCTTCAGCCATGCTGATTCATAGGCGCGTTTTGCCGCGCGGTCATCCTCGTCCTTATACGGGCGCTGCAGCGACAGTCTTTTATTCTCGTCCGTAAGCAGAGAAGCGACGCCGTCGGCGAGTCCTTCGGCGGAGATGGGTGTCAGCACGCCTCGTCCGTCCTGTAAGATCGTTCGCCCGCCGAGCGTTTCGGTGGAAACGACGGCCCTTGAAAGCGTAAGCGCTTCCATTATCGCCATCGGCTGCGCCTCTTCATAAGAAGGCTGAACGTAGATATCGGCGCCGCCGATATACGGATACGGGTTATCCGTAAACCCAACGAACCGGATACGTTCACGAAGCCTGTATGCTTCGGAAAGTGCCTCGAGCTTTTTCCGTTCTTCGCCGTCGCCTACAAAATACCAGACAAAGGCAAATCCCCGTTCGCGCAGTAGCCTTGCCGCCTCCACGGCGAGATCGAACCCCTTCTCCCGGCTCAGTCTGCCGCAGGAGCAGATCACCGGCGCGTTGTGTTCAAGCGCAGCCGTCTCGGCAGCAAGCTTTCGGATCGCGGACGCGTCCACGTAATTCGGGATGGCGATCAGCTTCGCGCGGCGGTCAGGATAAGCCTGCCGCAGCATTGACGCAACGCCTTCGCTCACAGCTACAACCGCGTCAAAGTCCCGAAAAACGGCTCTCGTCTGCTCCGGGAAAAAAGAAGCGGAGCTGCTGTGAAAGACCGCGTATCTGCGGCGCGCGGGGATCAGCGCGGCAATCTCGGAACACCACGGCACCGTATTTGCCACGACGGCATCGAAGGGCGACGCCGTTGAAACAGAGGAAGCGGCGTTTTTCAGCTTTCTGAAACGGATCCGTTTTCTCGCGGCCCGCGCAAAGAAAGCGGCAGGCTGCTTCAGACGGAGCATTCCGCATCCGCGCGAACACAGATGCAGAAAGAATACCTCCGGATATCTGTAATAATGCACGCGATCCCGCCCGATCACAACACTGAGATCTTTCGGCAGCAGACGCAGAGCGGCTTCTTCGACTGCGCATTCCGGCGGAATAAAGAGCGCGGTTTCAAAACGGTCATACGGGATCGCGTTTAGCAAAGGAAGCAGAGAACGGAATACGCCGGAGCTGTTTGACACGGAATCGTTGACGACCAGAATCCTTTTTTTATCCATGGGACGTCCACCTGTTTTTCAGCATTTTCAGCCGATCGCGCGTACGCTTCCGCAGATAATAACGCATGAGCCCCGCGCCGTCCGCTCTGAGGATCATCTTCGTCAGCGCTATCTGCGCCTCATTCAGAAAAGGGTTAGCCGAAAGACTTTCGATGCAGGGCTCCGGCAGAAAAGAGCGCCAGGGCAGCGCGATCAGAGCTGTTCTGTCCGCAGAAGAAGCGGCGTTCCGGTAGAAACGGTCAAACACATAGATCGCGCCGGCTGCATACTGCGCGTTCAACCGCTGTACCGTCTCAGGTACAGGCAGCCCCCAGCGTTCGATATAAGCAAGCTCTTCCGGGTAGATCGCCTTTGTGCAAAAACGCAGAGCGTTTTCCGGACTGTAGTCACGGGTGACGCTGCCGGGCAGCGTCCGATAGCGGCAGCAGCGCTCGGGCAGATAAACGATCCGCCCGGCGTTATCCGCCATTCCCATGGAGTGAAGACGGTCTTCGGCGACAAGCAGCTCCGAAAACCGCGCGTAATCCGGGAAACTTCCTTCAAAAACGGTACGCTTCACTGCTTTCGTCCAGACGCTGTTCAACATTGTTCCGGTAAAAAAACAGGACAATACCGTTTTGCGGTCATCTCCCTCAAAAAAAACAGGCGAATCGAACAAAAAAGGAGCCGCCTTCAGGGAGCCGTCCGGGTATTCGTAGTAAAACGAACGGATCAGAAGATCCGGTTCTTGAAAAGCAACGATCGCTTCTTCAAGCTTTTCGAGATTATCGGGCGTATAGAGGTCGTCGGAGTCAAGGAATACGCAGTATTCCCCTTTTGACGCAGCGATACCGTTCAGACGGGTCCTGAGCTGACGGCAGTTTGTCTGATGGATGACCCGAACGCGGGGATCCTCCCGCGCCGCGGAGTCGCACATGACGGCAGAGCCGTCCGTTGAGCCGTCGTCCACAAGGATCAGTTCAAAGTCCGTACAGGTCTGACTCAGCACAGAAGCAATGCTTTCCCGAAGCGTTTTTTCCGAGTTGTATACAGGCATGATCACGCTGAATCTCATGCTTCATTCCTCCCCGCCGCCGCGCAGTAACAGATCCTTCCACTGCGAGAGGAACCGCGTGCGGTCTATTTCCGGATCATAAGTTCCGGCTGCTTCAGAAATCCGTTTCAAGAGCACCGGATCCGCCAGCAGTTTCAGAATGCCGACGGCAAGCGCAGAGCCTTCAATCGAAGTCAGGATCCCGCACTCACCTCTGAGCAGCAACGCCTCTCCGCCGACCGTACGGGTTGATACGACCGGTCTGCCGAGGACCGTTGCCTCACGGATCGTAAGCCCGTAGGATTCCTCCCGCGATGGCTGCACATATACATCCGCCGCGGCAATACAGGGATACGGATTACTGAGCATACCGGTAAAACGGATCCGATCGGCAAGCCCCAGTTTTTCGGCTTCCGCCTGCAGCGCCGTACGCTCCGGTCCGTCCCCCACAAAATACCAGATAAAATCAACTTCGTTTTTGTTCAGAACGGCAGCGGCCTCAAGCGCAAGATCAAATCCCTTGACGCGCGTCATTCTTCCGCAGGTACACAGGACATATTTCTTCCCCATTCGGTCTACGGCGTATTCTGCGGCCGCCTTGAGGATCGCCTGCGCGTCTACGCAGTTCTCGATCGTGGTCATGCGATCCGAAGCCTGCGGATAAAGCGCGCGCAGGATAGCGCGGCAGGCTTCGTTTACGGCGACGATCGCATGAAAGGCGGGCAGGATCTTTTCATGGAGCGCATGATCCTCATCTGTGCTGCCGTGAAAAACCATGATCCTGTTTTCCGTCTGAACGTACTTTGCGACGAACGCGGCGGGAGCCCCCTGCTTATACGCGACGGCCGCGTCAAACGGCCCGAGGCAGTCCTGATGCGCGTTTGCCGCCGTTTTCAGTTTTTCCGAAAAAACAAAGGCTTTCAGCTTTTCACGAAACGCGGCGCCTGTCTTCCCGGGGATCTTAGCAGGCAGAGAAAAAAGGACAGCCTTCGGCCTGCGGTAATACCGGGCGGCGTCCCGGTTGACGACGACGCGGGCAACCCCGGAAGGCACCTGCCCGATAAGCTCCGTTTTATCCTCCAGCACAAAGAGCGTGACGTCAAAAAGCGAATAATCGAGTGTATCGAGGAGCGTGAGCAGCGATTTCTGTACGCCGCCCACGTTCATACGGTGCACGACGAAGAGGATCTTTTTTCGTCTCATCTGCCGCGCTCCGTTCCTCCGTACAGCACGCCGAGCCACCGGCGGGCGATCA
>CADBOC010000357.1 GCA_902796175.1 Oscillospiraceae bacterium
ACGCCGCCGAGGTGCGCCTGCCCCGCGCCCACGGCGCGGAAGGCCCCCATGGAGCCGACGTGAGAGGAGACGACCGTAAAATCAGCGCCCCGTTTTTTTAAGAGATCGGCGATCTCATCGATCAGGGGATCGTGGCTGCCGGTGACGACCAGCGTGCGGCGGAGCTCCCGTTCGGGCTTCAGCGGACGCACGAACACACGCTCCCCCGCTTCGATCCCCTCTACGTTCTGGGGGATACGCAGCACCCCGCCCGCCTTTGTTACGCTGGTGATCACGCCCGCGCCGCGCGGCAGCGGCACCGCGTAGCAGGTATCGCCCACCGTGCCGAGCGAAACGCGCACAAACTCCTCGTATTTGAGGGAGGAGACGACCCGGCGGGTCAGGACCGCCTCAACGGGCTCCTCCGCCTGGGCGGAAACGCCGTAAAACAGCTCCGTCAGAGGACGGACGAGCTGCTCCATCACAACGCCTGCCGAGACCGGGTAACCCGGCAGGCCGACAAAGGGACGCCCCAGCGCGGTCCCCAGCACAACGGGCTTGCCGGGCCGGATCGCGACGCCGTGGTACAGAACCTCGCCGAGCTCCCGGCAGATATCGGCTGTATAGTCGTCCCGCCCCGCTGAGGAGCCCGCAAGCACCAGCACCGCGTCGCACGCGGCGGCGGCCTTCTGTACGGCGGCGGCGATCAGGGGACGGCTGTCCTTTACGATCGGGTATACGACGGCCTCGGCCCCCCATTCCCGCAGCCGTGCGGAAAAGATCGCGGAATTGAATTCGATGATCTCGCCCGGCTTCGGCGCGCCGGTCGGCGGCACGATCTCATCCCCTGTCGGGATCAGTCCGAAAACAGGGCGCTTTTTCACCGGGACCGTGGTAACGCCGCCCGCTAAAAACGCGCCGATGAGCGCCGGTGTGATCCGCGCGCCGGAGGGGGCGATCATGTCGCCCATGCACAGATCCTCCCCCACCTGGCGCACGTGCTGCCAGGGGGAGGCGGCAGAAAACAGACGGACGGAGCCGTCCGGCGATTCCCGCACCTCTTCGATCATCACAACGGCGTCCGCGCCCGGGGGCAGCGGGTCGCCGGTATCGACGACGGTATACTGCTCCGGCGAGAGCGTCACAGGGGATGACTCCGACGCGCCGAAGGTGTTTTGGGACAGAACGGCGATCCCGTCCATCGCAGACGCGTTGTAGTGCGGGGCGCTGATCGCGGCGTAAACGGCTTCGGCGGTGATCCGTCCGGCGGACTCCGCCGAGGGGATCCGTTCGGCGCCGGCTGCAAAACCGGACCGTTTCGCCGCCGCCAGAAATCCCTCCCGCGCCTCGGCGGCAGGGGTGTTGTTCAGATAATCATGCTTCATTTCGGGGAAGACCTCGCTTTGAAAGAGTGGAGAGTGGAGAGTGGAGAGTGGAGTGAGAGCGGGTCAGAAGAGGCGGACCGCCACTTCGGCGCCCGCTTCCAGGCCCTCCCTGTCGCGGTCGATACGGATATAGCCGTCGGCGCGGGAGAGCTGCGAGACGACGCCGGATTTTCCGTAAATGGGGATGGCAGTATCCCCTTCAAGCTTCACACAGAGGAATTCGGTTCTGCCGTGGTTGGAGGAGAAGTTTTCGCTCAGACGCGCGGAGATAAGCCGCAGAGGCAGCGGCGCGCCGCAAAGCGTTTCGAGCGCGGGGCGCACGACGGCGACCGTTACAAAGCAGCACGCGGCCGGGTGACCGGGCAGACCGAAGACAGGAACGTCGCCGACCCGGCCGATCACGGTGGGTTTGCCCGGCTTCATCGCGACGCCGTGCGCGAGGACCTGCCCGAGCCGCGAGAGCACCCGGGCGGTCAGATCCTGTTCCCCCGCCGAGGAGCCGCCGGAGAGCAAAACCAGATCGTTTTCCCCCGCGGCCCTTTCGAGCGTTTCGGCGATCGCCTCTTCGGCATCGGGCGCGATCCCGTAAAAAACGGGATCGCAGCCGTAACGGTACAGCATCGCGGAAATCAGGTGGCTGTTAACGTCCCTTACCCTGCCGGGCGCGGCAGGAGCGGAGACAGGGTCTACCTCAACGCCGGTCGAAAAGAGGCCGACGCGCGGTCTGCGCAGCACGGCGCAGGTTTCGATCCCCGCCGCCGCGAGCGCCCCGACCGACACAGAGGTAAAACGCGTTCCCTTCCGAAACAGAACGGCGTTTTCGGCGATATCGTCCCCCCGGCGCACAACGTATTCCCGGGGGGCGGCGCCCTTATAGATCAGAACGGAGCCGAAGCCGTCCTCCTCGGCGTATTCCATCGGCACGACGGCGTTCGCCCCATGCGGGAGATCGCCGCCGGTCGGGATACGGGCCGCTTCGCCTGAATAAAGCGTAAACGCTGCCGGTTTGCCCATCTGAACGGGGTCGGTGAGCGTAAGATCGACGGGGGAAGACTCCCCCGCGCCGAAGGTATTCGCGGCAAAAACGGCGTAGCCGTCCATGGTGGAGCGGGCAAAAACCGGCACATCCTCTTTTGCCGTTATATCCGCAGCGGCGACCCTGCCCGGCAGCTCCGGCAGCGACAGGATCTCTGTCTGCGCGACCGGTCGGGCAAGAGACGCGGCGAGCGACGCCGCCTCTTCAACAGTTATCACGTTCAGCATGCGTATCCTCTCATTCTATCTTCCATTGCGCGAAAAAGCGCCGGCCGAAGTCTGACCGGGGCTGCCGGAACGCGCCGATCTGCCCCTCTTCTGCAACGCGGCCGTTATCGAGCAGCACGGCGCGCGTCGCGAGGCCAAACGCCTGCGCCGGCGTGTGAGATGTGAAGACGAGCGTCGCGCCGCGTTCTTCGCAGTAAGAGAGCAGCGTCCGGTTCAATACCTCCCCGGTTTTAAGATCCGCCGCGCTCAGGGGTTCGTCGAGCAGCAGCAGCTCATAGCCGCCGGTGAGCAGCCGCGCCAGAAACACACGCTGCCGCTCGCCGCCGGACAGCAGGCTCATTTTGCGGTCGAGCAGCTCCCGCACCAGGCAGGCGTCGATCAGACCGTCAGCCCCGGCCTTCAAGCCGCCGACCGAAACGTTGTACCGGGCGGTCCCCCGAAAGGCGTAGGGCGACTGCGGCTGGTACCCGACCCGCTTTCGGGAGACCGAAACGCCGACCGAGCCGGAATCGGGCCTGTAAAGCCCGGCGATCAGCCGCAGCAGCGTCGATTTGCCGGAGCCGTTCATCCCGATGAGCGCGACGCGGTCGCCCTTATTTATATGCAGACTTTCGATCTCCAGCGCAAAGCCGGAGGAAAAGGTCTTTTTTACGTTTTGAACGTCGATCATTTCAGCTTCTCCCGCAAAAAATACGCCGGTACGTTTACCAGAAGCGCCAGCGTCATCAGAACCATACCGACCGCCAGCGCCTTGCGAAAGTCGCCCTTGTTCGCCTCGAGCAGAATGGCGGTGGTCATCACGCGGGTCTTGTACTGGATGTTGCCGCCGACCAGCGACACGGCCCCGACCTCCGCGATGCTTCTGCCAAAACCCGCCAGCGTCACGCTGACGAGCTGCCCGGCGCATTCCCGGCCGAGCAGCAGAAGCTGCCCCGGGCGCGATACGCCGAGGCCCCCGGCGGTTTCAAGGATCGCCGGCGCCTTCGCTTCTACCGCGGCGGCGGTAAGCCCCGCCGTTACAGGCGCAATCAGAAGCACCTGCGCGATAACCATCACCGGCACGCTGAACATCAGATGCAGCGAGCCGAACGGCCCCACGGAGCGAAAGAGCATAAAAACGATCAGCCCCGCCAGTACGGGGGGCAGCGCCATCAGAGTATTGAGCAGAGCAAGAAGCCCTCCCCTGCCCGGAAACCGGTTTTTGCCGATAAAAATACCCAAGGGGATACCCAGCAAAGAGGATATCCCCGTAGAAAAAACGGACATCAGCAGCGTAACGCCGATGATACCGGCCAATTCGCGGTCTCCGCTGAAGATCAGGGAGACCGCCTGAGAAAAAACGTTCACGTCGGGATCAGAGCAGGAAGAAGAGCTGCTCGCCGTATTCTTCTTTGCCGTAGGCTTCGATCAGCCGGTCGGCTTCGTCGCTCTGCAGCCATTCGATCAGCGCGTTCGCGCCCTCGGTGTTGATCGCGACGTCCTTGCCCTCAAATCCGGCGGCGTCCGCCTTCACGCCGAGCAGAGAATAGGTGTTCTTCATATCCTCGGCCTCTTCCTTGAGGATCGTGAGGTTCGGCAGACTGTCTTTCATCGAGAGATAGGTCGCCTTATCGGTAAGGGTATACACGTTCAGCTCGTTTGCCTTCGTCAGGGTATTGCCCATGCCGTCGCCGACAGAGGAATACCACGCCTCGTTCGTGGGATCGATCTCAGCGGATTCCCAGATCGAGGTCTCTTTGTTGTGGGTGCCGGAGTTATCGCCGCGGGAGGCAAAGCCGGCTTCTTTCTCGGCGATCGCCTTAAAGCAGTCGGCGGCGGTCTCAAGATCCTTGATGCCGGCGGGGTCGTCGGCGGGGCCGACGATCACGAAGTAGTTATACATGAAAGAA
>CADBOC010000358.1 GCA_902796175.1 Oscillospiraceae bacterium
ATACAAAAACGGGAGCCTTCGCTCCCGGAAGAAAGGAAGGAACGTACATGAAAACGTTCAAAAAGTCCCTCGGCGTACTGCTTGCGGCTCTGATGCTGCTGTGCGCCGCCATCCCCGCCTTCGCCGCGGACGAGATCACCGTCAATATGCGCGTAGAAGGCATTGAAGCCTGCCTGTTCTACGGCGACGTGACCGTCGCGAAGAACGCCACCGCTCTTGACGCGCTGAAGGCAGCCGACGAAGCGAGCGACGCGCTGACCATCACCGTGACCGAAAGCCAGTACGGCGCGTACCTCGCCGCCGTCAACGGCGTGTTCGCCGGTTCTCAGACCGCCAAGGGCTGGGACGGCTGGATGTACCGCGTGAACGACGAGGCTGTGATGGATTCCATCGGCGACCATACCGTCTCTGACGGCGACGCGGTCGTGGTATATTACAGCGATGAGTTCGGCGACACCGGCATGCTCTATCCGACGGCGGATACCTCCGCCCTGGCCGACGGAAAGCTCAGCTTCACCTCCGTCGTCACCGAGTACGACGAGAACTGGAACCCTGTTGAGAAGACCGTGAACGTCACCGGCGCGACGCTCGTCTGGGACGGCGCCGAGTATACCGCCGATGAGAACGGCGTTTATACCATCCCGTTCATGAAGCTCGTCGGTACCGAGCACAGCGTGCAGCTCATCCGCACCGCCGACAACGGCCTGCCCACCGTGCTGCGCTTCGCCCCCGATTTCACCCTCAAGGTGAACCACACGAACTTCCTCGCGAAATTCCTCACCTTCTTCGTCGATCTCTTCGCGAAGGTGCGCGCCCTTTTCGTGAAGTAAGCCCTTCCCTCATTTTGTGACAGCCAAAGCCCCCCGGACCGCCGGTCCGGGGGGCTTGATTTGTGTTTCAAAACGCGTCAGCGTTTTCCGATTTCATCTTTCATCTTTCATCTTTCGTCTTTCTTACCACCGTATCTCCCAGACCTCTGTCTGGTCCCCGGCAAAGTTGCCGCTGCCCGAAATGCCCATGCCGGTGGCTTCGGCGGTCGCGTCCATTTTTATGGTATAGGTCACGCTTTGCACGTAGCCGTCGGGGCGGATCAAAGCGTCGATGGTGCTGCCGGGGTATTGGATCTTTACGGAGTTGATCTTCAGCACGCTGAAGCGCCCCGCAAGGTTTAAGTAGCCGATGGCGGCCGCGTTATTGGGCGGGATCTGATCGAGCGCGGTGCAGACCTCGGGCTTTAAGGTAAGCTGCACGCGCACGCCGCCGTTTTCGGCTCTGGCGACGGCGGACTGCACCCCCGCCGCCGTCAGCGTGAAGGGCGCCGCCTTCGGCAGCAAAAGCTGCGTCTGCTCGCCTTCGGAGGTGGTGGCGACGCCGTTCGCGAACTGATAATCCTCTTCGGTGGGCTTCACAACAAGGCCGATCACGAAATCGACCGCTCTTTGCACCAGCGCGCCGCCGGGCTGTACGCTTTTCAGCCCGCCGGTAAAGCTCTCTTTGTGGTGTACCGTGATATTGCCGCGGTAGGCCTTCGTTTTGTTCACTGCGTCAGAGAGCAGCTTTACGGTCTGCTCCGCCGTATAGGCGGCGTAGTTCGGCTGGGCGGCGGTCGTCGGGGCCGCCGTCGTCGGCGGGGCGGTGGGCAGGGCCGTCGTCGGCGCCGTGGGAACCGCGGCTGTCGGCGCTGCGGTCGGCTGGGCGGTGGGGGCGGCGGTCGTCGGGGCGGAGACCGGCGGCGCGGTCGTCGCCGGCGCGGCCGTCTCGGTGGGCACCGCCGTTACGAGCGGGATCGATACCGTTTCGGCCGTCGCGGCGGTCTGCTCCGGGATCAGGCCGGTCTCTGAAACGCCCGGCGTCGGTTCTTCGACGATCAGGTCCTTTTGAAAACGGCAGCCGGCAAAGGTCAGGAGCGACGGTACGATCAGGAGCGAGGCGATGATTCTTTTCGGGTTTTTCATGGGTTTAACCCCCTTTGGATGATACATATCAAATAATATCATACAGGATTTTTGCGGTTTCGTCAACTGTGAATTTGAAGACCGGCAGGCTCCAAAAAAATAAAAAAAACAATTGACGACTGAATCGAAAAATATGTTGCCATACAGTTTATTTCATGTTATAATATTACCGATTCTATCCTGAACAGGAGGTAAGTATCTTGAGAAAGGACAAAAAAACGCTCTCGGTGTTCTTATCCATTGTGATGGTTCTTGCCATGATCCCGGGGATCGGCACAACGCTCACGGATAAGGCGGATGCCGCGTCCCTTCCGGGCGCGGGCGGCACGCTCGCGAACGGAAATACCTATTACGTGACGGCAAACACCACCATTACGGGCGGGGCGAATCAGAACGGCCTCATCGTCGCCTCCGGCGCAAAGGTGGTACTGAACATCGCGCCCGGCGTGACCCTTACCGTCAACGGCGGAGCCGGGACAAACGGCACCGTCGGCGGTATGGCTGCGCAGGGCACTTACTGGAATAGAAGTCCTGCCGGCAGCACGCTCGGAACGGCCGGTCTCGGCGGTAAAGCCGGCATTTACGTGCCGAACAACGCCACCCTGATCGTCACCGGCGGCGGCAAGCTGGTTGCGAATGGCGGCAAGGGCGGCAACGCCGCGAACGGCACTGCCGGGCAGAACGCTTATTGCTACAGCTCCGACGATACCTACGACTGGTATTCCGGCGGCGGCGGCGGTACGGGCGGCGGAGGAGCCGGCGGCGGAGGAGCCGGCATCGGCGGCAACGGCGGCAACGGCGGCTCCGGCGGCTACGGCGGCAACGCCGACGGCGGGCAGACCTGTGATTACGATAACGATTTCTCCGGTTCGGGAGGCTCAAACGGATCCACCGGCGGCTCCGGCACCGCCAACGGCGCGGTGTACGTTACCTACGGCACCACTGTCTCGGCAAGCGGCGGCAGCGGCGGCTCGCAGGGCAGCGGCGGCAGCGGCGGCGGTACCGCGGGCGACGGCGGTTCCGGGTTCAGCAATAACTATTCCGCGTCCGGCGGCGCCGGCGGAGGCGGCGGCGGTTACGGCGGGGCCGGGGCCGGAGTCGGCGGCGGC
>CADBOC010000359.1 GCA_902796175.1 Oscillospiraceae bacterium
GCCAGGTGCGGCAAATGCGGCGCGAAATAAGAGGGATCCGGCGCGATCTCTCAAAATGAGAGATTCTGCCGTCTTTTCGCGATTGCTTTTATACAGCGTTTCTGCTGTTATATAATAAAATCAATCATGAGGAGGAAACCAGAAACCATGAACGAAAAAGAACTGATCCTTGACGCGATGCGCAAAGCGGGCGAACCGCTGAACGCAGGCAGGGTCGCGGAGCTGACCGGCCTCGACCGCAAGGCTGTGGATAAGGCCTTCGCCGTGATGAAAAAAGAGGGCTCCATCGTTTCTCCCGTGCGGTGCAAATGGGAACCCGCCGAAAAGTAAGCGTCTGTCGCGCCGTTCTGCCGCGCGGAGGCGGCGCGCGCTGCTTTCACAACAATATCTGACAGGAGGACCTTAATTTGATCATCAAAGCTGTAAAATTCAGAAAAGACGGTTTCTATTCCCAGCCCTTCGCCTTCGGCGGCGAAGAGGGCCCCGCGGCCTTCGACCCGAACGTCCGCTATCGCGGCAGTTTGCAGAACTATCTGATCGATACGGGGGACGAGGTGATCCTGGTCGATACCGGCCTGCCCGCCGGCACGCCGGAGGAAAAACCGGATGAGACGAGCCCCGCCTTTACGGGCAGGGATATCTGCAGCTACATGGAAGCCCTCGCCGCGCTCGGCTATACGCCCGGGCGCGTGACGAAGATCCTGCTCACCCATAAGCACGCCGACCACTCAGGGGAGCTGAAAAGCTTTCCGAACGCGAAGATCTACGTGAATGAGGCGGAGTGCGCCGCCGACGAGCTGCAGGGCCTGCCGAACATCGTGCCCGTCCGCTTTACGGACGGCGCCTATTACAACTTCCCCGAAAGCCAGAAGATCGCCGACGGCGTTTATTTCATCAAAGCCGCGGGTCACACAAAGGGCAACAGCATCGTCGTCGCCGAGTGCGGCGGGCTGTTCTATATGCTGCACGGCGATATCACCTATGTGGATGAGGCGCTCTACGCCAACAAGCTCTCGGTGGTGTTCGAGGACCCCGCCGCCGCCCGCGAGACCCTCGACCGCGTGCGTGAATTCATTCGCAGCCGCCCCACCGTATACTGCGGCACCCATACCCCGCAGGGCTATGAGAATCTGGAAGCGGGACGCGTAACGGACCTCGACGATCCGCCCGAGACCGTCTTTGAAGCCTATGATTTTTCAACGGAAGCCGCCTCCGGCAAATACGTCTGCTCCGTCTGCGGCTACGTCTACGACCCCGCCGAGCACGACGGCGCTGCGTTCGAAGACCTGCCCGATGACTGGGTCTGCCCCCGCTGCAAACAGCCGAAGTCGAAATTCAACCGGGCGTAAGAATGACCAGCAGCGGGGTCCCGCCGTATTCCGCCGTTTTCGCGACGCGGTAGCCCAGCGCAAGATATGTTTTCAGGATCTCCTCCTCGCCGCCCCGCGCGTCGAGGATCACGAGATCCGTTTTTTTGTGTTTTGCGGGGTCGTGGTAATCGGCGTCGTACACCGTTTCGCGGCTGCTCAGACGCGGCAGCAGAAAAGAGGAGCATACGACGCTGTTCTCCCGCGGGATCTCATCAAGGGCCTGCCGCATGGCCCGGTATTCGGCCCGGTTCGCGAGACAGTCTGAAAAATAACCGGTAAAACGGGAGAACGGCAGCGCGAAAAACAGCATGAGCCCCGCGGCGCCCGCCGCCGAGAGCAGCAGACGGCCCGTCTCCTTTTTCATCTCGCTCAGATTGATAACGCTGAGGTAAAACAAAAAGGCGGAGGTGCCGAAGCCGTACTGAAAGCCGACGTCGTACTGATATCGGTAAAGCGTAAGAAAGTGGATCAGCGCCGACGGCAGAAGCAGCAGCAGGCGCGAGGGACGTTTCGCCGCGAAGGGGATGAAGGCCAGCGGCGCCGCCGTCTCAAGAAAGAACAGGAGCTTCGGCGCGAAATCGCCGTCTCCGTCCCGCGTCATCTGCAGCAGCGCGTAGCCGGGGTTTATAAGCACGTTTTTGACCGCCTGCAGCAGAGAGCCGTCGCCGGCGATAAAATTGCCGTACCGGCCCGTCATCACGCCCTCGCCCCGGGCCGTGAGGAGGCACAGCGCAAAGAGAAAGTACGCGCCTGCCCCCGCGAACAGGAGACCTCCCGCAAGATACCGCTTTCGGTCAAGAAAGACGAAAAGCGCGAAAAAGGCGACGTAGACGGCGGCGTCCTCCTTCACCAGCAGTACGCCGAGCGTAAAGACCGCCGTCAGTACCGGGCGGCGCGTTTCCCATGCATAGAACAGCCACAGCAGCAGGGGCAGAAGAAAGCAGTTCTCGTGAAAATCGAAATTCGTGCCGCAGGCGACCGCCGGAAAGCTCATCAGCAAGAACGCGAGCGCCGTCGTGCGGGTGTGGGATAAGCCGTAAAAGCGGCACAAAAGCGCCAGCGGAACGACGGCGCTCGCGAGGATGGCCGCCTGGGCGAGCTGCAGCACGGCGGGGGAGGGAATGACCGCGTAAACGGGCAGCAGCGCGTAGAGGATCGGGGAGAGATGCACGGCAAAGTGCGATAATACCCCGTCCCGTTCGCAGGTGGTGACGGGCAGAAGGGTCCGCCGCATCGAAGCGTACATCTGGCAGAAGATCCCGAAATCGAAGTTCGGGCAGCGGAAGGTCAGATAGCGCAGTACCCCCGCGCCGCCCGCCGCGGCGACAAACAGGCAGGCCGAAACGGCGATCAGCACGGCGCTTTTTTTCTTTGTAAGCGGTTTTTTCAGCCGCAGCCAGCCCCGCGCGCTGTAATACCGCAGCAAAACCGTCCAAAGGCAGCAAAGAAGCAGAATGTAAAGAATGTCCTTTTTCTGCCCGACCGTGACAAAGCTGTATACGCCGAACGCCGCCGGCAGGATCGCCCGCTCCGGCAGCGGACGCCTGTTCTTCAGATAGTATTCAAGCAGACTTAAAAACAGGATCTGCAGGGAGAAGATCAGAAAAAAGACCGGCAGCCGGACCTTTGCGGTCTGAGTCAGCTCGTCGAACGGGTATACGGCTGCGCTCAGCAGGTCCGCGCTCAGGCACCACGCCGAGAGCAGCCGCATAACGGGCTGCTCAAGGGAGCCCGGCCCGCTTTTTCTTTTCAGTTTCAAAGGAAGCTTCGATCCGTTCATTTCCGTTACCGCCTTTCAGGAACGATTATACGCTCCCGCGCCCGAAAGTCACGGGACAAAACGCTGCAGCTCCGCCATTCCGGCGGAACAAAAACGTGAGGAACGCCCGCGTTCCGTCTGTTAGACGCGATCGCTCCGCAAAACATCACGCCCCGGCAGGCCGCCGGCGGAAAAAGAGCAAAAGCATTGACAAGCGGCGGAAAGAAAAATATAATGGAACGCAAAGGCCCGGCAGGGATCGAACCGGGACCGAACGGAGGGAAAAACAAATGGATACGCTGAAAGTCGCCGTGATCGGCCTGCGGTTCGGCATGGCGCATATCGAGGGCGCGATGGGCTGCGGGGCAGAGATCGCGGCGATCTGCGACTCAGATGAAGAAAACCTGCGTTTCGCGGGGGAGCGGTACGGCATTCCGGAGGAAAAACGCTTTAAGGATTACCGGGCGCTTCTCGCACGCGGGGATATCGACGCCGCCGTGGTGGCCGTGCCCGACCAGCGCCACAGGGAGATCTCCTGCGCGTTTCTTGAGGCGGGCAAACATGTGCTCTGCGAAAAACCGATGGCGCTCACCCGGGAGGACGCGCGGGCTATGATCGCCGCGGCGGATGAGAGCGGTCGCCGCCTGATGGTGGGCCAGATCTGCCGCTTTACGCCCGCGTTCGAAAAGGCGAAGGCGCTGGTCGACGCGGGCGCGCTCGGCGACCTGTATTTTCTGGAATCGGAGTACGCCCACGATTATATGAAGATCGTGGATAACTGGCGGGCGGACCCCCTGCGCCACGGCGTGATCGGCGGCGGCTGCCACGCGGTGGACCTGCTGCGGTGGCTCGGCGGCGATCCTGTGGAGGTCTTCGCCTACGGCACAAAACGCCTGCTGCCGCAGGTGCCCTACGACGACGCGACCGTCGCCGTGCTGAAATTCGACGATAAAACGATGGGCAAGGTCTTCGTTTCCACCGGCTGCAAGCGCGATTACACGATGCGCACGGTCCTTTACGGCACGAAGGGCACGCTCATCTGCGACAATACCTCCCCCACGATGACGCTCTTCACGGCGGGGGAGGACGGCATGGCCCATGAGCCGGAGCTCCTTGAGGTGGAGGTCAACAACCACAACGCAAAACGCGAATTCGAATCCTTTGCCGAAGCGATACGGGACGGCGCTCCCGTTCTCACCGACGCCCGCGAGGGGGCGAAGACCGTGGAGGTCTGCCTGTCGATCATCGAATCCGCGGCAGCCGGCAGACCGGTGCGGCCGGATTACGCGTTCTGAGAGGGGGGCCGTATATGACGATCGAAGAAAGAGCCGAACAGGCGGCGCTGCTGAAGGCTGGCGGCGGATGTAACTGCGCCCAGGCCGTTGCGGTCGTTCTGGCCGATCAGACCGGCCTGACTGAAACGCAGCTGAAGCAGCTCGCCGCCGGTTTCTGCGCCGGCATGGGCACGGCGGAGGCGACCTGCGGCGCGCTGATCGGCGCGGGCCTTGCCGCCGGCATGAAAACGCAGGGGGCCTCTACGCTCCGCTATACCCGGCGCATGATCGAAGCGTTCGGCGCAAGATGCGGCGCGACGGTCTGCAAAGACCTGAAGCGGATCAAGGACGGGCGCCCTCTGTGCCCCTGTGAGGAATGCGTGAGGAACGCCGTGCTTGTCTACGGCGAGGTGATGGGGCTGACGGATTGAGGATCGGTCAAAAAAACAGGGAGCTTCGAACGCGCAAACGGCCGAAGCTCCCTGTTTTTTTTCGTCTTTTTCCGTTACC
>CADBOC010000360.1 GCA_902796175.1 Oscillospiraceae bacterium
ATCCTCGAGCTTCTTGTAGCCGAGAGAGATCTTTTTCTTCTCGGTATCAAGGCCCTTGATGTAAACGTCGACCACATCGCCTACGTTCACAACGTCGCTCGGGTGCTTGATGCGCTTCCACGAGAGCTCGGTGCGGTGGATCATGCCGTCCACGCCGGGAGCGAGCTCCACGAACGCGCCGTAGTCGGTCAGGCTCTTGACGGTGCCGGTGTAATGCTGGCCCTCGGCGGCCTGCGCCCAGAACTTCTCGCGCGCCTCTTTGCGGATGAGCTTGTTCGCCTCGCGGATGGAGCCTACGGCTCTGTGGCGGCGGCGGTCGATCTCGATGACAACGAATTTAACGGTCTTGTTCAGCATTTCCTCCAGACGGCCGTCTCTGGGCACCGTGGAGAGAGAAGCGGGAACAAAGATACGAATGCCGTTGATAAATACGATCAGGCCCTTGTTGATTACCTCAACGACGGTGCCCTCAAGGATCGTCCCTTCGTTGTTGGCCTCTACGATGGAATCCCAGTACTGCATGGCATCGTAGCGACGCTTGGAGAGCATGATCGTTCCTTCCGCATCGTTTGTCTTCATGATGATCAGATTCAGCTTATCGCCGATCTGCAGTTCAGCCGCGGGATCCGCGTTGGGATCGGAGCTGTATTCATCCAGCGGGACGATACCGGTCTGTTTTCTGCCGATATCTACCTGGATCTCGGTGGGGGTGATGCGCAGAACGGTACCAACGACCTTCTGGTCGTTGTTCATGCTGCTGAGGTTCTCCTCAAGCGCCTGTTCAAAGGACATTTCCTCAGGGTCTGCAATAACTTCGGCCTGTCCTTCGGCTTCCGCTACTGTTCCGATGTTGTCGATAATCTCGGACATGGTTTTTACTACCTCCTTAATATTACCCTCCGGCGTGGACGCGCCGGCAGTAACCCCGATCGAATGAACGCCTTGAAATGAAATTGCGGACAGCTCCGCGGCGTTCTCGATAAGATACGTTCTTGTATGGGCGGCCGAGATCCCGAACAGTTTTTGCGTGTTCGAGGAGTTTCTGCCGCCGATGACAAGCATCATATCGTTCTCTCCCGACATGGCAAGCGCTTCGGCCTGCCGAAGAGCAGTGGCATTACATATTGTATCAAATATTTTCAGGTTTGTATATAGGATTTTGGCATTTTTTTCACATTTTTTAAATTCTTTTTCGCTGAACGTGGTCTGTGAGACCAGCGTAACGGGCGTATCCGGCGCCACCTCGCCCCCTTCGCACAGGGCCGTGAGCGCCTCGGCGCTCTCTACGACAAAGACCGGCCCCGAGGCGTAGGAGCGGATGCCGGCCACCTCCGGATGGTCGGGATCGCCCGCGATCAGCACCGTGTCGCCCGCGGCGGAGCGCTCGGCGACAATGCCGTGGATCTTTTTTACAAAGGGACAGGTCACGTCCACGGAGGAGATCCCGAGCGACGCGATCTCCTCCGACACCTCCTTCGGCACGCCGTGGGTGCGCACCACCAGCCGGCAGCCGGGCGGCGTATCACCGGGCGTTTCGACGACGGTCACGCCCCTTCGTTTCAGATCCTCGATAAAGCCGGGGTTGTGGATCAGAGGTCCGAGCGTCGCGACCGCTTCGCCGCTCCGCAGCAGGTCCTCCACGGTTTTTACCGCCCTCGCGACGCCGAAGCAGAAGCCCGCCGTTTTCGCGACGCGGATGGGAACGGCGCTCATCTTTGCGCCTCCCCCGCCTGCCGCGCGAGAAGCACAACGCGCGAGACGACCGCATCGAGCGTCAGCTCCGAAGAATCGAGAAGAACGGCGTCCGGCGCGGGCTTTAAGGGCGCGACGGCGCGGTGGCTGTCGTTGTAATCGCGCTGTTTGATCTCTTCGAGCAGCGTCTCATAGGGGACGGGCGTGCCCTTCTGCTCCAGCTCCAGAAAGCGCCTTTTTGCCCGTATCTCGGGCGAGGCGGTCAGAAAGATCTTGCAGGCGGCGTCAGGCAGCACCACGGTGCCGATGTCGCGCCCGTCCATAACGCAGTCGCTGCTCCGGGCGATCTCGCGCTGCAGGTCGAAGAGGAACGCGCGCACCGCCGGGTTGGCGGAAACGCCGGACGCGGCCATGGAGGCCGGCGGCAGGCGTATCTCGTCGGAGACGTCCTCCCCGTTCAGATACACGCGCTGCTCGCCGTCTTTATGCGCGAGCGAGACCCGGATATCGGGCAGCATGGCGTTCACAGCGGCGGCGTTTGCAGGATCGATACCGCGCCTGAGCGCCGCCACGCCCACGGCGCGGTAGAGCGCGCCGGTATCCACATAAAGAAAGCCCAGTTCCTTTGCGGCAAGCCTTGCCGCGCTGCTTTTGCCAGCCCCCGCGGGCCCGTCGATCGCAATATTCATACTATTCCTTTCGTTTCAGCTTTTTTCTTCCTTCGCGGCGGCTCCGTAAGCCGCCGCCGCGCCCGTCGAGAACGCGATCTGCAGATTGAAGCCGCCCGTATAGGCGTCCACGTCGATCACCTCGCCCGCGAAATACAGGCCCCGGCACAGGCGGCTTTCCATGGTCCTGGGGTCAATCTCCTTTACGCTGACGCCCCCGGCTGTGACGACCGCCTCTTCGATGCTCCGCGTGCCGGCGATGGGCGCTGACAGGTTTTTCATGGCGTAAACGAGGCCGCGGCGTTCCTCGCGCGGGATCTGGTTTACCTTTCGCGCGGGATCCGCGCCCGCCGCGGCCGTGATCACGGGGATGACGGAATGCGGCAAAAGCGCCGGCAAGACGTTGCCGAGCGTTTTGTTCGGCTGGGAGGTGAACTCCCGCACCAGACGCGCGTCGAGCTTTTCTTCGCTCAGCGCGGGCTTCAGATCGATATAAAGCGTGTACTTCCCCGGCGCAATATCCCTGAGGTGCGCGGAGGCGGAGAGGATCACCGGCCCCGAGACGCCGAAGTGGGTAAAGAGCAGCTCGCCGAAATCGCTGTATACCTCCCGGCAGGAGCAGATCTCTTCCACGCGTATGGCGCAGTTTTTGAGCGTGAGCCCCTGGGCGCGCCTCCAGGAAGGCGCATCCAATTCAAGCGGCACCAGACTGGGTCTCAGCGGCGTCACCGTATGCCCCGCCTGTTCGGCGAAGCGGTAGCCGTCGCCCGTGGAGCCCGTGAGCGGATAAGACATGCCGCCGGTGGCGACGATCACGTTCTTCGCCTCATAGAGCCGGCCGTCGGCGTCCTTAACGCCGGCGACGGCGCCGCCTTCGATCTCGACCGACCGCACACGCACCCCGGTGAGGAGCCGGACGCCGTTCCGTTTTACAAAGCGCACGAGCGCGTCCACGATATCGGCCGCCTTATCCGAAACCGGAAAGACCCGGTTGCCTCGCTCGATCTTCAGGGGGACCCCCTCGTTTTCGATCAGGTCGATCATATCGGCGGGCATAAAGCGCGAAAACGCGGAATAGAGAAAGCGCGGGTTGCCCGGCACGTTGTCGAGCAGGTCGTTGAGCAGCGAGCAGGCGTTCGTCACATTGCAGCGGCCCTTGCCGGTGATCATCAGTTTTCGCCCGGGACGGTCGTTTTTTTCAAGCAGAAGCACCCGCATGCCGCGGGAGGCGGCGGTCCCGGCGGCGAGCAGCCCCGCCGCCCCCGCGCCGACGACCAGAACATCGTATTTCATAAGCATGATCCTTTTTTGTTTTTCTTCTCTATATCTTATACCGGATCCGCCAAAAAAGCAAGAAAAGCGCCGAGAAATCTTTCTTTTCCGCACGAGGATCCGCTGAATTACGCGGCGTTTTCGGGGTACAATAGGCACTGCGGAACAAATCATGAAAAAAAGAAGGACGCAGATGAACAGAAGAAGCAAGATCAGATGTATTTCGTTTGCTGCAGCGGGGGCAGCGGCGCTCCTCGCATGGGCGATCGGCGCCACCGCGACGGTGAACGAACAGAACCGGCAGCTTGCCGCGGCGCGGGAGCTGGCGCTCAACCGCACCTGCGAATACCTGGAGCAGATCGATACCGATCTGACCAAAGCCGCCTACGCCGCGACGCCCGCCATGCTCGGCCGCCTTGCGGACGACATGCACGCGAACGCGGCGGGGGCAAAAAGCACGCTCTCGGCGCTGGACGGCGGCGACCATACGCTGTGGAACCTGTATAAGTTTCTGTCGCAGGTCAGCGCATATACCGCCGGGCTGCAGAAAAAAACGGCGGCCGGGGGCGTGATCAGCGAAGAGGAGCGCGTAACGGTACGGCAGCTGCAGGGCTACGCCAAAGACCTGAAACGGCGGTTTTCGTATATGCTCGACCTGCTCAACGCCGGGTACTTTTCCTTTGACGCGATCGACCGGGAGCTGAAGCAGACCGAAGACGCTTCGGAACAGATGGTAAGCTACCTTGGCGCCGTACACGAGGCGGAGGACGATCTGGAGGACTTCCCCACCCTGATCTACGACGGACCGTTTTCGGATCACATCACGGAAAAAACGAGCGCCCTGCTTGAAGGCGCGGCCGAGATCTCGCTGCAGGACGCGAAACGCATCGCCGCCAAAGCGATGGGCGCGGAAGAGAAGGATGTATACGCGGACGGCCCTACCGGCGGCAAGCTGGCCTCATACGCCTTTCACGCCGCCGGCGGCAGACGGGCCGCCGTCACCGTGCGCGGCGGCTACCCCGCCTACGTGCTGTCGGACGCCGTAGCGGGCGAAACGCGGCTCTCGGCGCTGGACGCCGTCTCGCGCGGGGCCGAACGCCTGCGGGAGCTCGGCTACGCCGATATGGTCTCCACCTATTACGCGATCGAGGACGGGATCTGCACGGTGAACTTCGCGCTGCGGCAGGACGGCTACGTGATCTACCCGGACCTGATCAAGGTGCGCGTGTCGCTGACGGACGGCGCCGTGGTCGCCATGGACGCGTCCGACTACCTGATGAACCACATTCAGCGCACAGTCCCCGCGCCGCTTCTGACGGAAGAGGAGGCGGCGGAAAAGGCGCGGCACCTGAACGTGCTGCGCACAAAAAAGGCGGTGATCCCGACCGAGGGCGGCGGCGAGCAGTTCGCCTATGAGCTGCTGTGCGAAGACGACGCCGGCAAACACGTGCTGATCTATGTGGATACCGTAACGGGCGAAGAGGACGACATCCTGATCCTGCTTTACGCCGACGGCGGCACGCTGACAAAATGACCCTGCCTGCTTCCGGCGCGGCGCGTACCGCGCCGGTGGTAATACACAAAACGATTCCAAAGGAGGAACAACAAAATGCACAAGATTCTTTTTGCCGCGGCGGGCGCAGCCCTGCTCGCGGCAGGGCTCTTCGCCGCCTCGGGCTGCGCCGAGCGCGGGAACGTGCCGGACGCATCGGGCGGCGCCGCCCGCATCAGCGAAACAGAGGAGGATCTCACCCCCGTATTCCGGGATGAGACGACCACCGGGGAGGATATGCTCAGCGAAGCGGCCTCGAAGGCCGGCGAAGAATTCAGCGAGGGCGTATCGCGCGTGGGCGACGCGCTGGAGGAGGGCGCGACGCGCGTGAGCGACGCCGTCTCCGCCGCCGCGGATCAGCTGCGGGGCGACGACGAAACGACCGCCGCACCCGAAGACTGACCCTGAGCGCCTCCACATACCCTCACGGCATAAACGGCATAAAGCGCCCGCGATCCGCCGCAGTACGGCGGATCGCGGGCGCTTTCTGATCCGCGAAGGGCGGACGCTGTTTACGGCCGGGTCTCCTTCAGGCATTCATCCTGAAACCAGACGTCCAGATACTTTTCGAGGGTGTACAGAGCGTAGAGCTCGTTCACGATCGGCAGACCTTCGATGGCGGCGGCGTTGAAAACCTTTATGTGATGGAGCCGGCTTTCGATAAACTGCGTGATATGATCGCCGTGTTTTTCCATCATCTCATCGTAATCCGGCAGCACTGACGGTTCTCTCAGCAGGAAATGGATCGCCTGAACGATCATCTTATAATACTTTCTGATCAGGGCGGGATCCAGATCGACCGGTGGCAGAGTCGGCTTTTCTTCCTGCTTCGCAGGGAAGGTCCCTTCATCGTCCAAGTCGAATCCGACAAAATCATCGGGAAGAATACCCCCAAGCAAAGGCTCCTCGTAACGCCCATCGGGCCCCGGCCAGACGGCTTCCCGGAGCTCCGTCAGGCCGAACGCCATAGCATGCTTTTTATCGTTGTTTCTCGTAAGAACACCGACGTCGATCACGATCTCCTTATAGGTCCTATCCGGATTCATCACTTGATTGCTGTAATAACCCAGTGTGGCGCTCATGGAGCATTTGCGAAGGAAATCCGGCACGGTACTGAGAATAAACGACTCGACGCCGCCGGCGGCGCCGCCGGTGAGATAGATCTTAAACGTATGATTGCCGTCAAGCTTATCCGTTTCGATCACGCCGGCTTCGCCGAGGCGCGCGGCGTACCGGCCGAGCACCCAGCACAGCGCCAGATATTTGCACTTCATAATGTCCATCCGCGAACCGATCTGGATCCCCTGATACGCTTCTTTCAGCGTCGCGTGATCGAGCAGCCAGTCGACGAAGGCGGTCGCCCGTTTGAAGTCTTGCTGCTCCACATACTCGGGATCGAACGGGCCGTTGTAGCGGAAAGAATACAATACCTCTTTCAGCTTTTCAGCGTCGGCGCACTCCCCGCCTTCGACCTGCCGCGCCCGCCAGAGCCTATCAAAATCCCTGATGCGCAGCAAAGAGATATCCACGATCTCGCGCCCGGCGTAGCGAAACGCGATCTCGCTCTTGATCTTGTCCGCAAGAGCCGCTTCGGCATTCGCCCCGTCGAACTGAAGGACCGAGATATCTGTGGTGCGCCCGCCGATATCGGCGATCATCAGGCCGCAGTCGGGATTCGGGATGGGGATCGCATGCCAGCAAAAAGACTCTCCGTCTAAAAGGAACCTGGCGTTCGCCGCCGCCGCGGGAAAGAACTGCTGCGTCAGCCGGTTGCCCATGCCGGAGATATCCTGCAGCTGCGTTAGTATTTGCCCGAGCAGATCTTTGTATACGTCTTTGTTTTTCGCGAAATAAGAAGCGGGATGGATCTCCACGGTACGGCAGCCGGCTGCCCGCGCGGCTAACACGCCCCAGGTCAGGCAGGTTAAGATGAAGACGCGGGCCGGTTCGTAACACCGGTCCGCCCGCGCGCCGGCTCCCGGACGGATATGCGGGCAGATATCAGAGGCGGCTCCGGCACTGCTGTCAATGAAGCGTTTAAAGTAATCCGGCCCCACCAGCGCCGCGCGCCCGGTCACATAGCTGACGGTATCGGCGACCCTGCCGCAGGCGTCTGCGGCATGATTCAGCTGAGGGTAGTTATAGATCCTGTCGCACGCGCTGCTCTTACAGCCGAAGAGGTAGTAGGTCTGCAGCTTCTCCCAGGTCTCGCGGCGGCCGCTGTCTTCGTCGATTTTTCCGGCGCATTCCCAGTTGGGATTGAATACGTCGTAGAGATATCTACCGGGGCCGGGCACAAACTGCGGCCGGTGGCTCCCCCCGACGGAGAGCGCCATGACGGTGGAGCCCCCGCCGAAATCGAAGCCGAGAACGCCTTCAAGACCCAGATCCGGCAGCGGGACCGCGAGCGCGTCGTTGATCGCCCAGCAGCCGACCGATACCGCTTCCGCGGTCTCCGGCAAATCCACAGAGAGGGTGAGAAAACGCGGAAACGCTTCGGTCTTCAGCATGATGAAGGAACCGTCGTCATCCGAACATACGCCGAAGGGGTTGGTATGGACCTGATACGCCTTTGCGCGGCCGCCGAAGATATCAATGCGGATCCGCTCCGCCCGATCCACCCGGCGCATGGGGTTCTCATCATCCGCGTTCAGTCTGGCTTCCACATTCGGGAACTCAAATAAGTCGAACTGGCTTTCATTGAAATCACGGGTATGAACGCTGACGAAGTATTCCCGCCAATCGAGCGCCGGCATACCGGGCGCGGCGGCCGCCTTTACAAACGGCCACATGCTGATATAGGGCATGGAATCCGCCACAAGGATCTCAGACGCGGGATACCGCTTTGCCAACGAGACCGTCTGCCGGCCGCGCAGCGTGAAACGCAGCGTGACCGCGATCTGATCCCGCGCATCGGGCTCCGCGGGTACCTCCGCCTGCCAGCCCTCGAACCGCAGACCGGCCCCGGGATCTGAGAGCGCCGCGAGAAAGGCCTCGTTTACAGGGGGAACGACGTAGAGGGGCTGCGTCTCACCGCAGAAGCCGGTCACCGCGACGGGCGTCAGCAGACTGCCGCCGTAATCGATGCGGTAGCTGTCCCACGCGTTTTTGAACCCCTCCGTCTGGGCCGCCTCTCCGTTTTCGATCACGATACCGGCGTCGGCGTCCACCTCGTAATAGGGCTTGAAGCACAGAAGCTCCTGTGTAAAAAACGGTTTGAAGGTCATCTTTGTTTTATCCATCCTTTTTTCTGTTCGCGCGGCCCGCTCGTCGGCACACCGGAAAGCGTGCGGACCGCGCTATACGTTTGCTTATTCTCTTTTTACCTGAGACAGTCGTCGGTGAACCAGACGTCCAGATACTTTTCGAAGGCGAAAAGGGCGCAAAGCTCGTTCACGATCGGGCTGTCTTTGATACCGGCCGAGACGGCGAGATCATCCCAGTGATACATGCTCTCAATGAACAGGCGGATCTTTTCGCCGTAGTCCGCCGTCACGGCGTCGGTTCCCGGCAGGAACGTCGGATCCTGCAGCAGGGAAGCGACCGCTTTGAATACCGCCATAAAACAGGATTCTGTCAAAACGGGATCCGGCTCGGTCGGCGGCAGGGTCTTTTTCTCCTGTTTCGGCGGGTTCGGGTCGTCGAAGCCGGGCTCGGGATCGAACCCAAAAGGATCCGCAAAAGGATCCGAAATGCCTTCCCCGGCCGCTTGTTCTGTGAGCTCCGTAAGGGCGAACGCGACAGACTGATTCAGATCGTTTTCGGGGGAAAGGACGCTGACGTCGATCACGATCGCTCCGTTTGCCCCGTCCGGTCCGATCGCGCGAGCGCCGTAATAGCCCATCGCCGCGATCTTGCTGCATCTGCGCAGAAAATCAGACTCCGCCGCAGATATGAGAGATCCTACGCCGCGCGAAGCGCCGCCGGTCAGAAGGATCCGGAACGGCCGTCTCTCACCGAACGCCTTCCCGTCGATCACGCCGGCCTCGACGAGGCGCGCAACGTAGCGGCCGAGCACCCAGCACAGCGCCAGATATTTGCACTTTACATTCTCCAGCCGATGGCCGGCGAGCGGACCCTTGTACGCGCCCTTCAGCACGGCCTGATCGAGCAGAAGATCAACAAAGGCGACGGCGCGGTCAAGCGCCTCGTTGTCTGCGCTCTCGGGATCGAACGGGCCGTCGTAACAAAAGCGGCTCAGCATTTCCTTCAGCTGTTCGGCGGAGATCTCAGATCCGTTCCTGGCCTCCCAGAGATCCGCGAGATCCCTGACGCGAAGCAGAGAGAGCCCCAGGATCTCGCGCCCGGCGTAGCGCAGCGAGACCTCATTCTTGATTCTATCGTCACAGGGATCGCTGAATTGGCAGACGGCAAGATCGGTGGATCCGCCGCCGATATCGGCGAGCATAAAACCGATATCGGGATCCGGCAGGGCAATGTTATGCCATGCGAAAGACTGCCCTTCCGTCAAATATGTCGCGCCGGCCGCCGCGGCGGTAAAGAACTGCTGCGTCAGGCGGTCTCCCATTCCGGAGATCTCCCGCAGCCGTGTGAGCGCGTCGTAGAACACCCTTCTGGTCACGGCTTCGTCCCCCTGCGAATAAGCGGAATGGATCTCGACCCGGTTGCAGCCGGCTTCCCGCGCGGCGAGCACGCCCCAGGTCAGGCAGTTCAGCACGAAATTGCGGGCGGCCGCATACTCCCGGCTTATCTTTCCGCCGTCGGCCTTCTTCATGCGGGGGACCACGTCGGAGGCGGAGCTGCCAAGTACGCGTTCCATCCAGACCGGCCCCGCCGGGACCGCGCGGCCGGTCACGTAGTTGGTAACAACGCATGCTCTGCCGTTTTCATCCGCCGCGTGATTCAGCTGCCCGCAGGAACGGATAATGCCGCAGTCGTCGGCTTTGCAGCCGAAAAGATAGCAGGTCTGCATCCGCTCCCAGGTCTCGCGGCGGCCGTATTCTTCGTCGTCTTTTCCGTCGCATTCCCAATTGGGGTTGAATACGTCGTAGAGATATCTGCCGGGGCCGGGCACAGGCAGGGGCCGGTGGCTCCTGCCGACGGAGAGGGCCATCGAGGTAGAGGAGGCGCCGAAATCGAAGCCGAGGGTACCCGTGAGATTCAGCTTGCGAAGGGGGATCGCGAGCGCGTCGTTGATCGCCCAGCAGCCAACGGGTACCGGATCCGAAAGCCCCGGCATATTCACCCGGATGGTGAGGAAGCGCGGGAATTTTTCGGTCCTCAGCATGATGAAGGAGCCGTCTTCATCCGAGGGCTCGCCAAAGGGGTCGGTTTTCACCCGGAACGCCTCCGCTTGGCCGTCGAAAACGTCGATCAGGATCTGATCCAAACGATCCACCCGGCGCATGGGTTCTACCACTAACTCGTTCAGCTTTGCCTCCACGTTCGGGAACTCAGAGCGATCGAGCCGGCTTTCATTGAAATCACGGGTATGAACGCTGACAAAGTACTCCTGCCAATCCTGCAGATCCGTTTCACCCGGCCTGCCCGCCGCCTTTACGAACGGCCACATGCTGATGTAGGGCATGGAATTCGAAACAAAGATGGCGGAAGCGGGGTACTGCCTGACGATGGAATCCATGATCTGCCCGTGCAGAGAGAACAGGATGGAGACCACGATCTCCTCATGCTTTTGGGAGGCAGGCTGCAGCTCGGCGCTCCAGCTAACGAGCTGCAGGCCCTTCGCGGGATCCGCCAGCGCGGAGAGAAAGCTCTCGTTCACAGGGGGGATCACGTAGAGGGGCTGCGTCTCGTTGCAGAAGCCCGTCAGCGCGATGGGGGTCAGCAGTCTGCCGCGGTAATCGATGCAGTAGCTGTCCCACGCGTTGACGAACTTGCCCGCCAGCGCCGCGCCGGAGGCCTCGATCGCCACGCCGGCGTCCGGGTTTACCTCATAATAGGGCTTGAAGCACAGAAGGTTTTGCGTAAAAAAGTCGCCGGTGAATACATCCCGATATCCGGGGGCGACGCGGGCGGTGTAGCCGCGCGTCATTACCTCATCGAGCGTCGCCTCCGGCGGGACGGCGGAAAAAGATGGCTCGTAATCAAAACCCATGAACCGCTTCAGATCGTCGATGTAGGCGCGCAGGGGACCGACGGCGCTGTTGCCCCTGAGGCCCGGGTGGTTGAGGATCTCAGACAGATATCCGATGAACTTATCGGTGATATCCCGGTTTGCAGGCTGGCTGAAGAACCGGAGGATCGCCTCATTGCTCCACACCGGCGCGCCGTTTTCAAGGACGCCCGGATCTACCCACCTGGAATCGGCGAACATCCGGCAGTCGTAATCCGCAAAGGGCAGAATGACGACGTCCGGCACGATCATGGCGAAGGGCTTGTTATCCTTCTGCCAGAAAAACAACTGCGCCTCGGTATCGTTATGCGGCAGCGCGTCAATGAAGGTACGCCCATAGGTCCGCATGAAGCGATCCAGATAGATATTATAAAGGCTGCTGTTATTGCTCGACGTCACGCGGTCCACGCGCACGCGGCGGACCGTGTTTCTGCCGCCGATCAATCCGGTAAGAAAGATCTCAGCCAGCATGCCGCGCCACTCGGCGACCGCTTTTTCATGCGCC
>CADBOC010000361.1 GCA_902796175.1 Oscillospiraceae bacterium
CGACGGTTCGAGCCCGATCCGGGTCGCCACCTTTACGGTATGCCTTTGTAGCTCAGTTGGTAGAGCAGCGGACTAAAAATCCGCGTGTCGTTGGTTCGATTCCGACCGAAGGCACCAAAAAAAAGCGACTTTTGTCATATGACAGAAGTCGCTTTTTCTGTTGCTTAAAGCTTACATACAGGCCTCGAATTCATCCAGAAGCGAGTCAAACAGCGCGAGAGCCGCGTTGATGGGATCGGGGCTGCTCATATCGACGCCGGCGATCTTCAGAAGCGCGATCGGGTCGGCGCTGCAGCCGCCGGATAAAAAGCGTTTATAATCCGCGACGGCAGGCGCGCCCTCTTTCAGGATCCGGTCCGCGATGGCAACGGCGGCCGAAAAGCCGGTGGCGTACTGGAACACATAATAATCATAGAAGAAATGGGGGATCCGCGCCCATTCCAGCGCGATCTCATCATCCGATATCATGTCGGGGCCGAAATACAGCCGGTTCAGATCCAGATACGTTTGCTCCAGCAGCTCCGCCGTCAGCGTTTCACCCGCTTCGCTGAGTCTGCCCATCTTCAGCTCAAATTCGGCGAACATCGTCTGTCTGTAGACCGTACCCTTGAACTGATCCAGAAAATGATTGATGAGATAGGCGCGGGTCTTTTTATCTTCGGTCGCGTTCAGCAGATGTCGCATGAGAAGCACTTCGTTGCAGGTGGAAGCGACCTCGGCGACAAAGATCACATAGTCAGCGTTGCACGGCAGCTGCGCCTGACAGCTGTGGTAGCTGTGCAGCGCGTGTCCCATTTCGTGCGCGAGCGTAAACATATCGTCGAGCAGGTCCTTGTAATTCAGCAGCACGTAGGGGTGCGGATACCCGTTGCCGGAGGAATAGGCGCCGCCGCGTTTGCCAACGTTTTCATAGACGTCGATCCAACGGCTTTGAAAGCCCTGATCCAGCAGCGCGGTATAATCCTCGCCAAGCACGCCGAGCGCCTCGCGTACGGTGGTTTTTGCCTCTTCAAACGGGATACGCACGTCCGCGTTGGGCACGATCGGCGTATATACGTCGTACATATGAAGCGCATCCGTTCCCAGACACTTTTTGCGGAGCGCGACATAACGGTACATTTTCGGAAGATTGGCGTGTACCGTTTCGATGAGGTTCAGGTATACAGGCACCGGCACTTCCGTGGAATCAAGCGCGGCTTCGATCGTGGAAGCGTATTTTCTGGCGGAGGACTGAAAACGCAGCTGCTTGAACTGCGCGTCAAGCGTTGCCGCGACCGTATTCTTGAATCCGCCGAGCGTGCGGTAATACGTCTCGAACGCTTTTTTCCGGAGTTCCCGGTCCGCGTCCATCAGCAGAGGGACAAACGTTTCATTGGTCAGCGGATGCGATACGCCGTTTTTGTCCGTTACGTCGGGGAACGCCAGATCCGCGTCGCGGAAGGTGGCGCAGATATGCTCGGGCGCGTTCGTCATCTCGCCGGCGCTTGCCAGCAGCGCCTCGCATTCATCCGAAAGGGTATGGGGCGCGCGTCTGCGGATCCTGTCGATCGGTCTTTTGTAGGGGGCGAGTCCCGGTTCCTCCACAAAAAAACGCCGCAGAGACTCCTCCGGGATCGCGATGATCTCAGGCACAACAAAAGCGGAGGCGGTGCGTATGGCAACGAGCACGCGCAGCGCTTTGCTGCGCATATCCTGATACGTCGCGTTGCCGGTATCTTCATCGGATCTCTGAGAAGCGTAGCCGTAGAATTTGGAGAGGCGCACAGACAGCGCGTCGTCCTCTCTGAAAAAACGGAGCAGATCGCCGGCGGAGCGGCCGAGTTTTCCCCTCCACTGCTCTACGGCGGCAGGGCAGCGGCTGAGCGCGTCATATTCCTGCTGCCAGGCTTCGTCGGAGGGGAAAATGTCACGCAGATCCCAGGTATACGCCGGATCTGCCTGGTCTCTGGTAGGGATTGTTTGCATGTTGGTTTTGTCCTTTCCGATCATTGATCTTTGTCTTTTGCAGAAAACGCCGGATGCGAATGAAAGCTTTCGCTTTCTTCCCTGCGGAACTGCGTCGGCGTTTTGTGATAGCGGGTCCGGAATTTGCGGTTGAAGCTGCGTACGCTCCCGATCCCGCATCCGGCGGCGATCTCACCGACGGGGAGGTCGGTATTTCTGAGCAGCGTCTCCGCGTTCGAAAAACGGAACGCGTCGAGAAACCCCGTAAAACCGAGGCCGTGATCCGCGTTCAGGATGCGGCTCAGATAGCTTGCGTTGCAGCCGATCTCTTTCGCGACGCTGCCAAGCGTCAGCTCTTCTGTAAAATGCTGCTGCATATATTGCAGCGCGCGCCGCACCAGATCGTTCTCGCTCTTTGTCTGTCGGCAGAAATCCGCGGCGTCCGGCTTTCCGAAGCAGTCCGCCGCCAGCATATTCGCGGCGGCGCACAGCGTAAACAGATCGCCGCAGGGCGACGAAAACAGATGCCCGAGCAGATACGCGACAGTCTCTTGAGCCGGTACAAACGGCAGCGGCGCCGCATAGGAAAGCAGGGATCCCCGGTCGCCGAGGCAGGACTCCGAAAACGAGAGGATGAGCATATCCTCCGCTTTTGAACCGTTGAGCGCGTGCATATGCCACGGGGGGATCAACAGAGCCTCCCGTTCCTTCAGCGCGACGGCAGTCCCGTTCATCTCCACCTGACAGCCGCCTGCGATCACATAGACGAACTCATACAGATCGTGCATGTGGGATAAAAAGCTGTAGGCGGCAACGCGCTGCGCAATGTATTTGTACTGTTTGCGGAAGGTCTGTTTGTATTCGGCGATCAGCATGATCCGTCTGCGTTTTCCCGCATACAGAAACGCAGCTCGCCGCCCTTCAGCAGCTCGCCGGCCGAAACACGTCGGTCCGTCAGCTCTTTTCCGTTAAACGAGACGCGATCTACATAGATCGCGCCCGCAGAAGGGCGCTCTACGCGTATCCGGAGCGCATTTCCGTTAAAAAGGGAAAGCGAAGCGCATTTTACCAGCGGCGAACCGATCAGGAACAGATCCTGCCCCGCTACGGGAAAAAGGCCGAGCGCGGCGAATATATAATAAGACGAAAGCGCGCCCGTATCGTTGTTGCCGGGAATGCCGCCGCGCCCGTCGCTGAACATGCGCGTCATGCCGGCGTGAAGGATCTCGCAGGTGCGGTCATGCCTGTCGGCGTAGATGTATGCGAACGGCGTCTCTGTGTCGGATTCGTTGTTGAAGCCTTCGAATCTGCCGAGCCGCATGCCGGCTTCGACCGGGGCGTAGTCATGCGGGTCGGTCGGCTGAACGGTATCGGGCGCGCCGTAGCCGAAGAAACGGTCCAGCAGCGCCGCAAAGCGTTCCTTGCCGCCGGCAAGCGCGATCCGTTCTTCCATCTGCACCATGGGGCGGAAGGAGTAATTGAGATACGTCCCTTCATAATACTGTGAATCCCTTTTCAGAAGCCCCGTATTTGCGTCGTACGCGTCGCGCCAGCGTTCGGCCAGGGGCAGCAGCCTGTCTCTGAGCCGGATATCCCCGGTCTCTTCGGCAAGCAGCGCCGCCAGCGCGCATGCGTCTGCCATATCAAGAATAAATGTGTTGGAGGCGCAGATCCCGTTCCGCACGAAATCCGCTTTATCGGGAGAAAAAACGTCGTTTTCGATGACTCTCAGAATACGCCCGGCGTCCCGCGTGACGCCGTAACGGTACGCCGTAAGCAGTACATACGCGCCGAGCAGCCTCGCCTGATCCGCGTGATTTTTATATTGATCCGAAAGCCCGATCGCGTTCGGTATGAAGCCGAGCGTCTCTCCCGCGCAAAGCAGCGTTTCCACTGTTTTTTCGCCGATCCCGCGAAAGAGCATCATAAGGAGCGGGATCTCCGTTTTATACATATCCCAGAGCGTGATAAAATCACAGAGAAACGGTTTATCCTGTCCGTAAATAAAGCTGTCTCCCGACCAATCCGCGGGCTTTACCAGCGAATGATAAAGGTTTGAATAAAAACGGACCGCAAAAGCCCTGTCGTCGGTATCGATCCGTATGACGGAGAGCGCCCGTTCCCACGCTTCATCCGCCGCCTGTCTCGCTTCATCGAACGAAAGACGGCTTTCAAGCTCTGCGGCGCGGTCAAACCCCGTGAGCGATACCGTGACCGTAAGCGAAACGGTTCCGGGGGATGCAAGCGCGTCGCTTGTCAGCTTGTCGCCGTCTATGCTGAGAGGCCGGCTGCATGAAAAACGGAAATACAGGCGCACCCCCTGGGCAAGGATCTGCGCCTCGGCAGTGCGCTCGTCTGAGAGCTTCACGCTGAGCACGGCCGCCTTTTCCGGCGTCAGACCGGGATACCGCAAGCCGTCGTTCGTCAGATCCACGCTGAGCCGGCCGCCCTGCCGAGCGAAGGTGTAGCGGTGAAAAGCGCTTCTGCCGCCCGCCGTCAGCTCGCAGAAAATATCCTCCAGATATACGCTGTAATACCCCGGCCGCGCGTTCTCGTTTGCGGGGGGTCTGCGGAAAGGGGAGTCTTCGTAACGGGGCGTTACGACCGCGTAATTGTAATAATAACCGATCGCGCCGGTACCGCTTTGATGCAGATGCGAAAAACCGATGAGCGATCTTCCCTCCCTGAATCGGGCGGGGCGCGCGAAAGAATTCGGCAGGTGATCGAGGTAACCGGTCGGGTACCCGCCGGAATAAGGTCCTGCGCTGACGGGGCCGAACGGCAGCGTCGCGGCGGGCGTTGTATTGCCGCAGCCCGCCTTGATAAAGAACCATTTCGAGGCCGGCGTTCCCGCGGGATCGTTCGGGGCGATCTCTTCACAGCCGTAAAATACGTCGGCCAGATCCGTATATTTCATGAAAGCTTCACCTCCTGGGGGCGATCGGGAGAGCCGGCTGCCGTAAGCAGAGCGGCGTATACCGCGCAGGTCCAGCCCTGCTGCGCCGCCCCCATGCCTTTTCCCGTTTTTGAGTCAAACAGCTCGCGCATCTCGCCGTCGCGTCTGACAACGGCGATCAGACGACGGGCGGCCTCGGCGGCCTCGGCGCTGAATCCGTATCGCTGCAGACATTCGATCATCAGCCACGCCATCGGCATCCACGTCGGGCCCCGCCACCAGTTTTCATGTTCATAAGCGGGGTCGTTATAGGCGACGCTCGGGAAGGGGACCTCCCCGAAGAGCGATTCCGGATCCAGCAGATTCTTTTGAATGCAGACGCGGCTTTTACCGTCGTCTTTGAATACGCCGGCCCATACCGGCAGCAGCGCGGAAGGGGATCTGACCCGAACGGCGCAAAGATCCGAAAGCCGCAGATCGTAAAACAAAGCGTCCTCCCCGTCGTAGAGGTATCTGACGATCCGCTCTGCGAAGCGATCCGCCTTTTCGTTCCAGTACGCCGCCCGGTTCGGGAGCGCCAGCCGTTCCGATATCACAGCGGCCGCGCGCATCTGGCTGAGCAGATACGCGTTCATATCGGCGGCGACCGTGGGACCGCCGTCCAGCCTCGGCGAATTATCCTGCCCCGTCTCAAGACCGTCTCTCGCGTAGATCAGCCCGATCCGCGTGATCCGCTGCGTCAGCCACCAGCGGTTGTTCCGCTCGATCGCGTCAAGAAGGAAACGGGCAAACGGTTTGTCAAAACGCCGCCGCAGCAGCCGCAGGCCTGCCCAGCCGATGAGCGCGGGCTGCGTATCGAGCGGCCGCGCCCAGGTGGAGCAAAGAAACTGGGGGAATTTTCCGTCCTCCCGTATGTTACGGATGTTCTGCATCAGCAGATCCTTCGCAAGGTCTTCCGACATACGCTCATACAGCAGATTCTGAAAACAGGTATCCCAGAGAAAATGCGTCGGGTACTCGCCGCGGCTCGGGAACGCTGAGATATGCTTCGCCAGCGCTCCCTCCGCGCGCGTAAGATTCATCAGCAGGCCGGTCACAGAGTCGCGGAGCATCTTTTCTTCACGGGCGTCCGCGATCCCGACCGACAGATCCCGCGTCGTTTCAGCCAGCCACTCTCTGCAGGGGATATCCGCTTTCTCCGGCTCCCCGGGGGCGCTCTCCAACACAGCCGACATCTCCTGCCGGTCGGGCGTCAGCAGACGGAGAACGGCGGCAAGATAGATCTCCCCGTCCTCGGCGGAAATGAGGCGTCGGTCTTCCGTGATCGTGGCGCGGCCTTTGAGCACACGCAGCGCGATCGAGAACGGTACGCGTTCATCCGGATCGCGCGCGTCCGCGTTTTTGGAAAAACCGAAGAAGAAATGCGTCCCGTTCTCTTCTCCCTCATACCAGAAAAGCTCTGTGCGGGGGGAAGGATGCGCAAACACTTCGATCTCTTTCTCTCCGCGGGCGAATACCGTAAACGCGTTTGTTCCGAAAAAACTCAGGGAGAGAGCGGCGTCTCCGCAAACGAGACGCGCAAGATCCGAGCGTTCGGGGCTGAAAACCGGCGCGGCGGCTACGGTCCGTTCAAACACGGGCCTCGTAGCTCTGTTATAATGAAAGTACAGCTGCCCGAATCCCGGCTCGCCCGCACGGGCGGCAACGCCGATCGAAGAAAACAGAGGGCTGTAAGACCGGTCCGCGTCCGGCCATTCATACGCGCCCCTGCAGGCGTTTATCAGGCTTTGTGTGTTCATTTCCATTTTGCTGTTCCTTATCTCAAATAAAACGGCGGAACCGTACGATCCGCAGATCTACATCTCCGCCGTTGTTCCTGTTTTATTTCAGCGTCAGCGTTCGTTCGCCCGGCACGCTTTCAAAGCGAACGAGCACAGTGCCGCTCAACGCGTCTTTTTGCAGTACGCACGGAACGCCGTCGATTTGGGCGGCATGGGTATACCGGTCCGTCTTGATCCGGATATACGCCGTAAACCCGCCGGCGCCGCGAACGGTAAGCGTGAGCCGGTCCGCCTCTTCCCGCATGGAGCGTATCCGTACGGAAGTGCCTACGACGGCAGCGGTTTGTTTTACCCGATCGAGATCGCAGAGCAGTACGCTGTCCCCGGGGGTTACGGTAACGGTCTGTTTTGTCTTAAAATCGGGCGCATACATATCGACAAAGTTCCCCGTGAGGACCAGCGGAGCGTCCGAACAGCTTTCGTCCATCACGGCGGCGATCAAATAGCGGCCGCGTCGCAGAGTAAGCGTATTTTTCGGCGCCCGGTCGAGCCCTGCCTGCTTCAGAACCTCCCGGATAAATCCGCGGTATCTGTCCGCGTTCTCTTTTGAATAGCAGATCCCGGCGGGAGAAAAGCGCCAGAACGCCGCAATGCCGTCCCCGCACGCGCTTACGCCGCTCGGGGCGTCGCCGGGGTCCACGCCCAGCATTCTGAACAGGTGCCCGGCGGGGGTGGGGTAACGCCCCGTCCACCATGCGTCTACCGCGTGGAACGGATCGCTTCCGTCGCCGACGTAGATGAGCGTTCCGCCGCTCTTTACCCATTCCGCGAGGGCTGTGTTCATATCCGGGGACTCGGGCTTCAGGAATTCGTAGCTCAGGATGAGCACTTTGTAATCGTTCAGGTATCCGGGGTAGCGCCTTACGTTATCAAGCAGCACCGGCCGGACGGGATACCCGTGCTTGAGCAGCGGCATCGCAAGGCCGTAAAACCCCGGGAAGGTCGCGGACTGCATGAATTTGAGCCCCAGCTCCGCGTCTCCTGCGGTAAACAGACGCGCCCGGAAGTCTTCGATCTGCTCGCGCTTTTCAACGAGCACGGTACCGACCTCTTCCTGCTGCCGGGCGGAAAAGCAGCCGTCCGGATACTGGCGCTGAAACAGCTGTGAATCCGCCATCACGATCCCGATCTGACCGGTTTCGCCTTCGGTCGCTTCGAGCGTGCCGAGCGTCTGGAACATGTTGTTCAGAATACTTGCGTACGCCCCGGGGATCGGTTCCGCGTTTTCGGTGTTTTTCGGATACTTTTCCGTAAACACGCGGGTCGGCCAGGGGCAGATCTCGAAATCGTTCACACGGGGGTGCAGAAGGGAAGCCGTAACGGTGCTGAGATAATTCCTGCGGTAATCCTCCCAGTCGAATCCGCTGTTGTCTTCGATGGGGTCGTGCAGGAACCACATGCGTCTGCCGGTTTTATTGACAAGCTCCTGCATCACGCCGTATTCAAGGTACGCCGTTTCGAAGGTGCGTTCCGCGTAGCGGCCCTCATACCAGTTTTTTTCTCTGGATGTGCCGGTCCACACCTGAGCGATGCAGCCGTCCACGCCCGGAATATCCGCGAGCTTTCCCTCGGGACTCACGATCTTCCACTGCGTATAGTTCAGAAGGCTGTGGGTCGGTACGTAAAAGCGCAGCGTTTTGCCGTATTTACGGAGCGAATAATCCTTCAGATCTGTGCTGACGCGGTCGATCGTACGGGCAAACAGATACTGCTTGAGCTTGGCGCATTTGTAGGCGGCGTCCACGCTTTCGTGAGGGGGAGACCACGGAGCCCTGTAATAGAGCTCATATTCCCGTTTGAACGCGGGGGAGTAACCGGCACGGTCCCAGAATTCCGGTTCCTCTACATGGATCGCCTCCACGCCCGCGTCAACGACGCGCTTCAGCTTTTCCGTCAGGTACCGGGTAAAGCTGACGGTAGGCACCATATAGGGCACGTCGGGCGAATGCATGATGCGGTTGCCGAAACGGTCGGTCTGAGCCTCGTCCCAATGATCCAGCCCGTCGTATTCGCCGTAGAGATAGGGCTGGTAATGCCCCCACGAGATCCCGGTCATAAAGTGAACGACATAACCGGCGTCCTTTGCTTCGCGTATCCGCGATTCTGTGGTGCCGTCGAGCCGGTAGACCATTATAAAATCGCAGTCGTTATCGACCTCCGGGATCAGCGGCGAACCGGATTGATACCCCGTGTGTTCTTCTGTCTTTGGTCTTATGAATGCCATTGCCGCTCCTTTATTTTACGGAAAACGCCTGAAAGATACCGGCGAGAGAACGGAAGAGAGAAGCGAAATGGCGGAAGAAGGACTGATACCACGTAACGACTTTGCCCTGACCGTTGATGTCGAAGGAAGAGAACTGAGAGAAATCGTCCACCCAGTTCAGGGCGCCGATCTCGGTATCGCCGTAGCGGATCTCGGAAAAATCCTTTTTCATCGTGAAACGGCTCGAATAGTATTCATAGTAGTAATCGGAGCCGTAATTCGAATCGTAGGCAACGAATACGATATCGCCTTCGGCGTTTTTATAGGCGCCCGTGAACAGGACCGTGTGGCCTACGGTAACAAAGGCGTTGCCGCGGTAGAACGTAAAGAGCACCAGATTGCCGGCGCTGACGGTTTCATAGAGCTCTCTGAGCTGCTGGCTGTAGTTGGGCGACCCCTTGACAAAGGCTTTGTGTTCGCAAAGGAAACTGGTGGCAGCCTGAGACTGGTAGTAATTGATGTAGGAGATCAGATCTTTCGTGGGCTCCAGATCGCAGGTGTTTTCCACGTTCTGCGTACCGGTCACGTCGATGACGCCCTTGCTCTGCAGCGCGGCGGTCGCGGCAATGCCGTAGCACGAGCCCTGCCAGGACCAGGTCGGGTACGTCGCGAGCACGGCGGCGAGGATGGATTCCGGAACAGGGGAGGGCAGAAATACCTTGAAAAGGTTTTTCTCCATCATTGCGTAGTCGTCCTGCTCCATATAATAGTTGTCTTCGCCGTTTACGTCAAAGTATGAGCTGCTGTTGCGGATGGTGAAGCTCTCTTCAGAACGGAAGCAGAGCGGGCACCATACCGCGTAAAACGTTTGTCCGTCATATGAAGCGTCGATCTCGGCGCCCGGATCGTACTGCACCTCGCCGTCAGCCGTATCGCTCCAGCCGGCAAACGCGAAGCCGTTCCGGTTGTAAGCGCAGGTCTCGGGCAGCGTACCGGTCTCGGAAATATAGGTCATGGTCTGGGCGGGCGTTTCGTCAAAGTTGGGGTCAAGGTTCACAGAAAAGAAACGGAAAACCGGCGCGATCGTGGTCGCGCCCGCCGCGGCGCCCAGCTGCAGAATAAAAAGGCAGGCGAGCGCAAGGGAGAGGATACGGTTCTTTTTCATGCTTCAACACTCCTTTTACGTTTATATACTGATTTTAGCATAGTCAAAATTTTTGTCAATAGTTTTTGCGGTTTTCTTTTCCGCCGCACCGGACGCACGCCGGTTCTCTGCCTCTTTTTGAGGCAGATCATCTCTTTTTTTTGATAAATTTCGTTATCGTTAACACAATCGCGGATAATTGTATATATCATTTCCGCACAGTGGAACAATGCGCCTGTCGTTTCTGCCGGCCAAATATTTACGTTTTTATTTTTATTGTGGTCAGATGTTTTGAATTTTGTTTTTTTGCTTGAACAATCACGAGGTCATATCTATAATGATTTCTATACGGACTCTGTCTGATAAACAAATACGGTCCCGAACGGGATAAGAAAGAAGGCGGATCTTGGAACTGGAAATCATCTTTCTTCGGCACGCCCAGTCTCTCGCGAACGTCGGCCGGGCCTATCCGGGATTCCACCCCGACGATCCTCCGCTTTCGGAGCTCGGGTCGGTACAGGCCGAACGTCTCGCCCGGCGTCTGGCGGATGAGGCAATAGACGCGATCTATGCCAGTACGCTGATACGAACATGCCAGACGGTGGAGCCGACCGCGTCGGCGCTCGGAACGAAGGTGCGCCTTCTGCCGGAGCTGCGCGAGGCAGGCACTGAGATCGCGGGCTCTTCTCTGCAGAATTTTTCGCGCCTCGCGCCCTCCTCTCTCGAATCTGCCAGGCGCATCGGATGGGAGAGCGTGCCTTCACTCGCGAATGAGAGTGAACCGCAGCTCGCCGCCCGCGCCGTCGGCGCCCTCGCTTCTATACGGTCGGAGCATCCGGAAGGCGGGCGCGTCCTCGTCGCTTCACACGCGGCATTCTTCGGTTTTCTTTTGCGCGCGGCGCTCGGTCTCTCGCTGCCCGAGCCTTTCGCGTGGGAGGTCACGAACTGCGCGCTGACGCGCGTCCTTTTGCGGGACGACGGGATCCCGCTTCTTCTCAGCGCAAACGATACGGCGCATCTATTATAAACGAAGGAGGTATCCACATGGCGCACTGCCCGAAATGCGGAAAAAAGCTGAAGCTGACGGATCTGAGTCAGTTTTGTCCCGCCTGCGGCGTCAACATGCGTTTTGTCAATTTTGAAGAGAATTTCTACCGGGAGGCAAAGCTCGCCGAGCTTTCACAGGCCGCGATGCACGTCAAAATCAAACGGCTGAAGGCCGCTTTTATCGGTTCAAAGCTTACGGTCGCAAGGCTGGCCGTAATGCTTCTGCCGATCGCGGCGCTTCTGCTCCCGAACGGCGGATTCAGGCTATTGATCCCCTTCCTCGGCGAGGGAGAAGCGGTCGGAAGCTTCAGCGCCCTCGGGATCTACAACCTGTATTCGAACGGCGTCCTGAATTATCTTCTCGCAATGACGGATTCCGTTCTCGCGGGGCCGGCGTTCACCGCGCTCAGGACCGCGCTGTTTTCCTACGCAGCCGTGGCCGTATTCGGCGTGATCGTGTTTCTGCTCTCTGTTCTGTGCTTTCTCAGCGTGCGGAACATGCAGAAGCTGATCGCAGGCTTCGCGGCAGGCGGCGTCGTAAGCTGCGCCGTTTCCATGATCCTGATCGGCAGCTTTGCCCGCGCCGCGCAAAACGTCCCCCTCATCGAGGGGCGCGGCGGGTACGGTCTGCTGCTCTCCGCGGCCATGTTCTGCGCCGTGATCGCGGTGAACGCGCTCCTGATCAAAAAAGGGATCCCCGTTGAATATGCGGAGGGGATGGAGGAGCGGGTCGCGATCTATAAAAAGGTGAGATCGGGCGAAACGGACCTGGATTCTCTGCCGCAGCCTGTGGTGGAAACCGAAGAAACCAGAAAGATCGACGAAGAGATCGCGAAGGAAGAGGATTCTTATCGCAAAAAACACGCGGAAGGGGGCGTCGCAGTTGGCTGATAAAAAGAACGCGTCCGCCGCGCCGGATACCGTCAGCATCCGCCGGCAGGAGGCCGAGCTTGAAAAAAAGAACAAATGGATCTACCCCGCCGTGATCGCCGTGCTGGCTCTGTTTTTCGTGGGCGGCTTTATCTACGGTCTGCAGAGCGTGCTCGCGATGGAGGGCGCTTTCCCCGCCCCGGTCCTGACCGAATCGCGCACGCCGGCGCCCGCAGACAAAGACGCGTTTGTGTCTTATGTGAACAGCGTTGTAAAAACCGCGGTCGCGGAGAGACCGAAATTCGAGCGTTCCGCTTCCGTTGATTTTGACACCGACGCCATGGAGCTTACGGTGCAGGGAGAAGGTGAGGCCACGCTCCGTCAGACGCTCCTATTGATTAAAAACGCGATCGAAGAGAAGATCGCGTCCGGCGCCTTCGGAGAAGGGAAAGAAGGCTCTGCGAACAAGACCGACTTTTTCGCGCCGTTTGAGGGGCTTTTTTCCGAACCTGCCTTCAGCGCCTCCGACGTTGCGTCGTACAAGTGCGGATACATCTATTATAAATGCGTAAACTGCGGCGAAGAGAGCGATGAAAAACGCATCGGCTGCGAAGCCTGCGGATCGGAATACGAATATCAGCTGCTGTATCGGGACGACTATTCCTTTACCGCGGAGCTTTTCCCCTCTGAGGCGCTCATCGGGAAAAACTACAGTCTGCGCGATACCGAAGCGATCGCCGCCGCTCTGAACGACGGTCTTCAGGACGTTTCGCTGCGGGATCTGACGGTTCAGCCTGAGGCTTTGCGCTTTTACTGCTCGGTCGGCCGCGAAGAGGATCAGCTGCGCTCCGTCAGATATGAAAGCGATCTCCTTGTCACGGCAACGCTCGCTTTTTCGGGGAATTACGCGGCGCTCGGTACGGTTTCCGTTTCGCTCCCCGCGACGGCATGTAAAAGCTACACCTTTACATGGCCGGCGCTCACGCTGAACCAGCACGTTCTCTCGCTTGAACCGAAAGAAAAGAACAACCTGCTGGCGACCCTGATCTGCGACGAGCCGACAAACTATAAGGTGGACTGGTCCACTTCCGATCCGAGCGCCGTAGCCGTAGATACGGAGGGTTATCTTACCGCGGGCAAGACCGCCGGCGTTTCCGCTGTGATCACCGCGACCTTCAGATTCGGGGAAGAAGAATACTCCGATTCCTGCGTGGTGACCGTCAAGGTGCCGGTGGAATCCATGCGGCTGAACACGCGCCGGCTTACGATGCAGGTAAACGAGAGCCGCACGCTGACGGCGAAGGTCTCTCCGGCAAAGGCGACGGTCAGAACGGCGAACTGGCATACGACAGACCCCGGCGTGGTTACGGTCGATGAGAACGGCGTTCTCACAGCCGTCTCGCCCGGCAAGGCGACCGTATACGCCTATTCCGACGACGGCGCGTTCAAATCTTCCTGTGAGGTGACGGTAAAATGAGCGAGAGCAACGCTTCTCAGACGGGGACGGCGAGACCGAACCGCTCCTTTGTCGAAACGGCTTTCAACGCCGAATCGAATTCCGCCGAGGCGCTCGGCGAATCAAGGCTCGGCAAATATTCCTCGATCGCGATCCGTATGTTCCATACGCCGGTGCTCTCTGTAAAAGAGATGGTATACCCCGGCGTTGGAGAATTCGCGAAATATGTGCTGCAGGCGCTTGAACAGTACCGTACGCTGTATTTTGTGAACGTGCTGCGCATCGATATGACGTACGTTACGTGGATTCTGACGCTTATCGGGATCTACGACGTGCTCAACAACCCCCTGATGGGCATGGTATACGACCGCACGAGGACCCGCTGGGGAAAGGCCAGACCTTACGTGATAGGCACCTGCGCCCCGTTTTACATCTGCACGATGTTTATGTACTCCGGCGCGCTCTTTCTGGGCAATTCATCGGGCAACGACCCGAAAAAGATCGTATTCGTTTTTGTGATGCTGGTCCTGCAGGAGACGGTTTCCACGATCTATCAGATCCCGCGCGATAACATGCTCTCGCTGCAGACGGCAAACCCCGACGACCGCATCAAGGTCGGTCTGATCCAGCAGTACGTCGGCTTTACGGGATCTCAGCTTGTGTTCGCGCTTTTCATCCCGTTTATGGAGCTTACGAACAAGGGATACATCAACGTGCCGATGCCCGTTCTGTTCTGCATTTTCTCTGTTGTTTCCGCCGCGCTCGGCATATTCGGCAACGTAATGATGGGGGTAAAGTGCAAGGAGCGCATCATGCTGCAGCCGAAGCCCGCTCCGATCACAAAAACCATGTTCTATATTCTTAAGAACAAATATCTGATGCGCAATTTTCTTGCGAGCTTTGCCGTCGGCTGGTGGAGCAACGGCGGCTACAAATGGGACGTTGTTACGCAGCAGGAGATATTCGGCGGCATGATCCCGACGTTTTTCGCCTATCTGCCGAACAACGCGCTCACCTATCTGAGCGTTCCCCTGATCCCGAAATTCAAAAAGCTTTTCAAAAACAACAACAAAACAGGCGTGATCGCGCTGCGCATCTGGGATATGCTCACCTGCGTGCTGATGGTGGCGCTGGGCTGCCCGTTTGTGGATAAACGCTGGTTCCTTGTCGCGCTCTACGGGATCTGCTACGGTCTGAACGGACTCAACGACGGCCCTGCCCGCGTGTTTGAGGCGGAGCTTGGCAGAGAGATCAACGACTATACGGAATACGTCACCGGCGAACGGCCGGACGGCACGATCGGCATCCTGACCGGCCTGATCATGAAGATCACGGCGCCTCTGAACGCCGTGCTCACCGTTAAGCTGTTCAAATGGTCGGGCTACGATACCACGCTGCCGATGCTGCCGTGGCGGCAGGGCAGCAAGATCATTTACCAGAAGGTATTTTTCCTCTTTATCGGGATCACGATCCTGCCGGACGTGGTGAGAATGATCCCCTATTTCTTTTATGATCTCACAGGGGAGAAGCGCGAAAAAATGTACATCGCGCTCAACGAGCGCCGCGCCCTTCTCGCAAACGAAGATCAGGAAAACGAGGAGCTTGAAGAGATGATCGAATCGATCTCGGAAGCGACCGGTTCCGATCAATAATAATATATTTGCAGAAAAAAAGAGGTATGTATCATGCGTTTAGGAGTATGCATCGGCGATAACGCCGCTGAGATACGCATCGCGAAGGAAAGCGGTTTCGACTATGTGGAATCCGGTTTTTCGATGCTGGCGGATAAAAACGGCGAAAAAAGGGAGGCCTTCGCCGCCGAGCTCAAAAAACGGGAGTTCACCTGTGAATCCGTAAACTGCTTCATCCCCGGGAGCCTGCCCGTCGTCGGCCCGTGTGTGGATGAGGACGCGCTTTACGCCTACGTCAGCCGCGGCATGACAAACGGCGAAGCGCTCGGGGTAAAGACCGTTGTGTTCGGCTCGGGCGGCGCGAGAGCGATCCCCAACGGCTATGATTTTGCCGCTGCCGTCAGACAGCTGGCTGTTTTTCTCCGGCAGATCGCCGGACCGCTCGCGCAGGAGCACGGCATACGAATCGCCGTAGAGCCGCTTTGCGACTGCAACGTGATCAACACGGTGAAGGAGGCCGCGATGCTTGCCGCAATGGCGGATCACCCCGCCGTAATGGCGCTGGGGGATCTCTACCACATGGCCGCCGTGCATGACGCGCCTGAGAATCTGCTGCTGCTCAAAGGGATCCTTTGGCACACGCATATCGCGGAGCCTTCAAAGCGCGTTTATCCCTCGCCGACGGACGGCTGCGATTATAAGCCCTTCCTCTCGGCGCTGGAGGAGGCCGGCTGCCCGCGCTGTTCGGTGGAGGCACGCTGCTCCGATTTTGCCGTTGACGCGCCGCTGGCCGTAAAGGCGCTGCGGGGCGCATAACGGAGATATGTTTTCAAAATCGTTCGTTTCGGCGTCTCTGCTTTATAATAAGCTGGACGCGCACATTCCGGCTCCGTATCTGAGAAAAAAGATCTTTTTCGCGTCGCGCCCTGTAAAAGCCGAGATCTGCGTCTGCGGTCTCGGTTTTTACCGATTCTGGGTAAACGGCGAAGAGCTTACCAAGGGGATCCTTGCGCCCTATATCTCAAATCCGGACGACATCGTTTATTATGACCGTTATGACGCGCTCGGGCATCTGAACGCCGGGGATAACGCGCTCTGCTTTCTGCTCGGCAACGGCAATCTGAACGCCGCCGGCGGTTTTGTGTGGGATCTCGAAGCGGCGCGTTACACAGGCGCGCCGAAGCTCGCGTTTTCTCTGGAGGTTACCTTCGCGAACGGGGAGACCGCGCGATGGGAGGCGGACGGGACCGTACTGACGCATCCTTCGCCGATCACGTTCGACGATCTGCGCTGCGGCGAGCATTACGACGCTCGGAAGGAGCTGCCCGGATGGACCTCGGCCCTGTCAGACGACAGCGGGTGGGTTCCGGCGGTCCCGGCGCAGGCCCCGCGCGGGGAAGCAAGGCTGTGCGAAGCGCACCCGATCCTGCCCTTCGGCGATCCGATCGTGCCGATCAGCGTAAAGAAGGGGAGGGCGGCGCCGTATGAGCCGCATTACAAGAAAGACGTTTCTTTTACAGAGGTACGGCTCTGCGGCAGCGAAGGATATATTTATGATTTCGGCAAAAATACCGCCGGGCTCGTACGCCTGCGGGTGAGAGGCAGGCGGGGCCAGCGCATCGAGCTGCAGTTTGCCGAATACATCGACGGGAACGGCGAGCTGAACTACGCGAACATCAATTTCTACCCGGACGGATACGCCCAAAGAGACGTGTTTATCTGCAGCGGGGAAGAGGACGAGTACGTTCCCTCTTTTACCTACCACGGTTTTTCCTGCTGCCTTGTTATGGGGATCACGCCGGAACAGGCGTCGCCGGAGCTGCTGACGATGCTGCCGTTTTCGTCGGCGCTCGGAACGCGCGCGTTCTTTTCCACTTCGCACGCCGCGGCCGAGACGCTCTTCGACATGACCGGCAATTCGGACCGTTCCAATTTTTATTATTTCCCCACGGATTGCCCGCACAGGGAGAAAAACGGATGGACCGGAGACGCGGCGCTGTCGGCGGAGCATATGCTGCTCATCTACGGCGCGGATCCCGATCTGCGGGAATGGCTGCGCAACCTCGTCAAGGCGCAGCGCCCCGACGGGCGCATGCCCGGCATCGTGCCCACGAACGGCTGGGGATACGACGTTGGGCCGGCCTGGGATATCGCGCTGGTCGAGATCCCGTACCGCCTTTTCACGCTCCGCGGCGATCTTTCGGCGGCGAAGGAAGCCGCCGACGCGATCATGCTGTACCTCAGATTTCTGAGCGGCCGGCGGGACGAACGCGGTCTTGCGGAATTCGGACTCGGCGACTGGTGTTCTGTGGATCTCAAACAGCGGGCGTCGCTGCTCTTCACCTGTTCCGTTACCTCCATGGATCTGTGCCGGAAGGCGGCGATCCTGTTCAAAGCGCTCTCACGGACGCAGGACGCGGCGTACGCGCAGGCGCTTTCCGACTCTTTCCGCGCGGCGGTGCGCACGCATCTGACCGATATCCCGGCGCGTACGGCGGACACGCGCTGCCAGACCTCTCAGGCGATGGCGATCTTTTACGGCGTGTTTGATGAGAGCGAACAGGCAGACGCCTTTTCCGTTCTGCTCAACGTCATCGAAGAGGACGGCAGAAGTATGGACGTCGGCATTCTCGGCGCGCGCGTACTCTTCCATGTGCTCTCGCAGTTCGGCAGGAGCGAGCTTGCTTTTTATATGATCGCAAAACCGGAATGGCCCTCCTACGGGCATTTTATCAAACAGGGGCTTACCGCGATCCCGGAATCCTTCGTGCGCGACGGCGGCGAGTGGGACTCCCGGAACCACCACATGTTCTGCGATATATCGAACTGGTTTATTACGCGGCTTGCGGGGCTCGGGCCGGTCCAGGACTGCGGGGATACGGATCACATACGCTTTCAGCCGGCTTTCATCCCCTCGGTGCCGGACGCCGCCGCCCGGTATCTGCACAAAAAAGGCGCCGTTTCCTGCGCATGGAAACGCGAGGGGGATCGCATCGAGCTTCGGATCGAACTGCCCGAGTCGTGCGAGTGGGAGCTGACGCTGCCGGAGCAGTTCTCCGATGAAGGCGAATGGTTCTTCCGGATACAGGACCGGACGGAGGAAAAGGAAGACGGCGTACTGCGTCTTACCGTTTCGATCCGGCGCTTTCTGATCCGGAAGATGACGCTGCGGGACGAAGAAGGGGTTAAACGCTTTTACAGGTCGCTCGGCGAGGAAGCTGCTTTCTACTTCAACAACGGCGGCGGCAATGAAGCGCGCACCATGCAGTTCTTTGCCGGCGGCAAACCGGATCATCTGTTCCACGTTGTTTCCACCGAAGGGGAGATCGCCGCGCTCGCGTTCCTGTGGGACCTTGACAGCGGCGTACCCTGGTTCGGAATCGGCGTAGGGGATCCCTACAGGCATCTCGGGGTCGGCTCCGCCCTGCTGGCGCAGCAGCTGGCCCTGTGCGGCGAACGCGGCTTCGGCGGCATGCTGCTCAGGACCCACCAAAACAACCTCGCGGCGCAGAAGCTGTACGAACGGTTCGGTTTTGAACGGCTCGGGGAGCACCCTTCCGGCGAATATCTCTATATAAGGCGGTACGTTTAAGATGGATACGTTAACAGCGGACTTCGGCAGGATACTCGGGCGGATCAAACCCGTAAACGGGTTCAACAACGCCGCGAGAAAAACCGGCTACGGTCCGCTTCTGGCGGATTTTGCCGCGCTGCATCCGCCGGTCGTGCGCCTGCACGATACCTGCGGCAAGTACGGCGGGGCGCATTATGTGGATGTGCCGAATCTGTTTCCCGATTTTTCGGCGGATCCGGACGACCCCGCCGCCTACGATTTTACGCTGACGGATCTGTACCTGAAGCCGCTTGTGGAGATCGGCGCCGAGATCTTTTTCAGGCTCGGCGTTACGATCGAACACGAACCGAAAAAATACCGGATCGGCGTTCCCGCCGATATGTATAAATGGGCCGGGATCTGCGAGCACATCGTGCGCCACTATAACTGCGGCTGGGCGGACGGATATCACTGGGGGATCCGCTGGTGGGAGATCTGGAACGAACCGGACGGGCTGGATCCGCAGATCGAGCCCTTCGGCCCGCCCAACTGGCTCGGCACGGCGGAGGATTACTACCGCCTGTACGGGATCACGGCAAACCTGATCAAGGAAAAACACCCGGACGTGCTGGTCGGCGGCTATTCAAGCTGCTATATCCTCGGCAGATTCGAAAACGGAAAATGGACCGCGGGAGACACATCCTTTTTCACCGGCTTTCTGGATCATATCACCGCGCCCGAGACCGCCGCGCCGCTCGATTTCTTTACATGGCACGGCTATCTGGGAACCGGCAACATCGACAAGCTTGTCACAGAAAGCGAATTTGTGGATAAAACGCTGGCGCGCTACGGGCTCGGCCATGTGATCCGTATAGACGCAGAGTGGAACTGCATGATCTGCGACGACCCGCAGAAGGAGGATTACCGCACAGAGACCTATATCAATCTTCGCAATGAAAAAAGCGCGTCGCACGTGGCGGGCGCGCTGTATCTGATGCAGCGCTGCCCGATCGACATGGCCATGTATTATGACGCGCAGCTCTGGTGCGAGTACGGCGGCCTGTTCCATGTGCCGTCTCTGAGGCCCTCAAAGGCGTACTACGCATTCCGTCAGTTTGACCGGCTTCGCGCGCTTGGCGGCTGGTGCCCGTCGGATCAGGCGGCGGGGATCTATACGCTGGCGGCTACCGGCGCATACGACATGTTCTGCGCCGCGAATATCACAGACCGCCGGCGGGAGATCCGCATCAGCTTTAAAAACTGCCGCGGAAAAAGAGCGAGGCTTTTTATCACGGACGCTGACCGCGACGACGAATGCATAGGCGAGCTTCCCCCCGAGGGGGGCCCGGTCGCGCTCACGCCCTATTCATTTATCGGGATCCGGATCGATTAAAAAAAAGGAGGCAATGTTTTCCCCGGGGAAAACGGACAAAAATGGACGAAGAAAGACTGACCGAAAAAACGCTTACTTCCGAATGCCTGTACGACGGCAGGATCGTAAAGCTGTATAAAGACGAGGTACTGCTGCCCAGCGGCTCGACGGGCGTACGGGAACACATCCGGCACATAGGCGCCGCGTGCGTGGTGGC
>CADBOC010000362.1 GCA_902796175.1 Oscillospiraceae bacterium
ATTGTAACGCCCGCCGATTTTGCCCTTCGGGCAACGGCGATGGCGAATACGAAAGCGCTCTGCGCTGCGGCGCAGCCGCTTTCTTGTGGATAAGCATGGAGGATAGGGATCGTCAGTCGAGCCCTACCGCGATACGCATCACAAGACGCGCGTCTTCGGCCGTTACGGCTCCGTCTTTGTTTATGTCGCAGGAGAGCAGCTCGCGGCTGTCGTTTTTATACTGTTCCAGCCCGACGGCGGCGCGAATGACCAGGCGCGCGTCCGCCGCGGTAAGATGCCCGTTGCCGTCCACATCGCCAAGGATTCCGTCCTCGTTTTTCGGGGTTTCCGGCTCTGTTCTGCGCGTTGTCGTCACGAGCGGAAGATCCGTTTTTTCTTCGTCTTTGATTTTGGTGCTGTATTCAAGCGAGATCCAGCCGGTTCTGCCGTTGTATGTAACCTTGCCCCAAACGCCGGAAACCTCCGATACGGTTAACGTCAAGCCGGCAGGGATAAGCATGTAGATCAAACCGGAGAGTGAGGGCGACGAACGGAAATTCATGATCTCATCGGTGCGGTATACGCCCTTTTCATAAGAGGCGTCCGCCGCGGGCGTTGTGGAGGGCTCGTCTGAATTGCCGGAGCCGGGAACGGTAGAGCCGGGCAGGTTTGTTTTGTTGCGGCAGCGAAAGCTGCCGAACTCCGCGATGCAGGCGGCTCGGTCGCACCTGCGGTGCGAATCCGCCGATTCGCTCAGACAGAAGCTGTAATGCGCGTTCGTGCTGCCGTTGCGCCCTGAGGAGGCCCAATCTGCCTCCGTGTCAAAAATATAGTAGCTGCCGTTGAGACGGATCAGATTCCAGTAATGCGGCCCGTAATCGTACGTGCCGTGCATCAGGTAGCATTCAAGCCCGATCGCCCGCGCCAATACCAGAAACGCGTCCGCAAAGTCGAGACAGGTGCCGGTCTTAGTCGTTAAAAAATTGTAAGCTCTTGCCACGCTGTAGGTGTCGGCGGAGCTGTAGTAATTGCATTCTTTGTTGATCGCGCTGTAGAGAGAAGACGAGGGATTGACGGCGCGATAGGAGGATCCTCTGTTGACGTAATCGTACAGAAGCTTTACCTTTTCGTATGTGGGATCAGAGCTGTCGAAGAGCGACGAAAAGATCGACGCTACCTTTTGATCGAGCGGCGTATAGCCGGTGGAAAGGGGCGTCAGAGGCGCGGCGTTAAGCAGGCTTTTTGCCGCCGCGTTATCCCACGCTGAGACGGGCAGGAGCATACTGCACAGCAGAACCGCGGACAGAAGTGTGATGCATAATCGTTTCATTGTGTTTTTCTCCTTGATTATGAAGTCAGAATGAGGGGAATGCACGATATGAAATTACAATATTGATACTATTTTAACATAAAATAAGCCTTAAATCAATTCTTTTCTTGCCTGTTTAGATGCGGAGTCCGGTTTTTTTTCGAACCGGAGTCAAAAAAACATACTCTGTCTGTGGATGAACCTACTGTTTTTATGGCCTTATGCCGTCTTTTCTCTTGATTCTGTTCTGTTCGGTATAGTATAATAAAATCGCTTCTTACCCTTGATTACGTAAGGGCATATCAGTACAAAGGTCAGAAGGCAAACTGAAAAAGACGCGGCAGTATTCTATGGAGGCGATTTGATGATCGATACGAAAAAAGCGGTACTCGTCGGCTGTTCCGACCCGCTGCCCCGGCGTGAAAAAGAAGACGTCCGGGCGCTGGTCCCGGTCCTGACCAGCTTCGGCGTTGATACGGCTGTCTCCGCCTTTCTGCTTCAGGATGATCCGGCCTCTCCACAGGTGAAAGCCGCGGCGGTAAACAATGCTTTCCGGGATCCGGACGTCGATTACGTCTTCGACGTTTCGGGCGGGGATCTGGCGAACGCCGTCCTGCCCTTTTTGGATTTTACCGCGATCAGGGCGTCCAAAGCGACCTTTTTCGGCTTCAGCGATCTTTCTGTTGTTCTCAACGCCATCCTCGCCAAAACAGACAGGCCGGCGGTCAACTATCAGATCCGCAATCTGATGTATGAGAACAGCTTCGATCAGCGCGCCTTTTTCCGGGAAAAGCTTCTGCAGGGAACATACGGCGCCGAAGATCTGACCCCCCGGTTTTTAAGAGGCGAAGAGATGCGCGGTCGGATATTCGGCGGCAATATACGCTGTTTTCTGAAGCTTGCGGGTACGCCG
>CADBOC010000363.1 GCA_902796175.1 Oscillospiraceae bacterium
CGGTCTCAGCCGGCGCGGCTTCGGTCGTTTTTTCCGTGACGGCGGTCGTCTGCGGCGCGGCAGCCGTGGTTTCAACAGCGGCAACGGCGCCGGTTCCGGAAGCAGAAACGCTTTGCTCCCGGGTCGGCGCGGGCGTAACGGTCACACTGCGGCAGGCGGAAAAACAAAAACAGAGAGTCAGAAGCAGCAGGGGAAACAGACGGGCCGTTCTCATGTCGTCACCTCAAAAATTCCGTATTTGACGCGTAAACGCTCGAGCTTTTCGTTCATCGGTTTGCCGAGCAGAAAGAGAAAGAGCGCGGTGCTCGCGGCATAAAGCAGATTGAAGGGCGCGCCCGCCGCGTATACGCCGAAGACGCCGCCCGCCGTAAAAACGGGGAGCATCGTCAGCACCGAGCAGCTGTCCACAATGGGGCCGTAAATACAGAACACCAGCGCCGCCCCGGCAAGGGGCACCGCAACGCGGGAGTTCGCGCTCCTTCTGCCGCAGAACAGCAGCCCCGCGGCGAAGCCGACAAGCCCCAGCCCCAGCATCTGAAAGGGCGTGAACATCCCCTGCCCGTAGATAAAATTCGAGATAAACATCGCGACGCTCCCCACCGCGAAGCCCACGTTCGCGCCGAAGGCGACCCCGGCCACCACCACGAGCGCGGCGGTGGGCTTGATCTGCGGCACAAAGGTCATCACCGCCCTGCCCATCACCGAAAGGGCGATGAGCAGCGATATGATCACGATCTCGCCGGTCTTGATGCGGCGGCGCTCAAAGGCCGTAAAAAACGGGATCAGGGAGAGCAGGATCACCGCGACGGCGGAGAGATAGTAGTATTTGCTGGGCAGAAAGCGGACGGAGGCGACGAGCGCCGCCGGGCAGAGCACCAGAAAGACCACGGCGGAAACGACGGTCAGCCTTGTGTTTTTTCTCTGCACAGGCGTTCCACCTCCTCTTCCGTCACGGCGCCCGGGAAAACGTCCCGCGCGATCTTGTTCGCGGCGGTCGTATAGAAATAGTGGCGCGAGAAAAATTCCGCCGGCGTACCCACGGACGCGACCCTGCCCCGAAAGAGCATGGCGCAGCGCGTGCAGTAGGCGGCGCAGAACTCCGTATCGTGAGAGACCATCACCACCGTTTTGCCGGCCTTGCACAGCGAGAGCAGCTTTTGCGCCAGCTTATGCTTCATCACGTTGTCGATGCCCTTGGTAGGCTCGTCGAGCAGGATGAGATCGGGGTCCCGCAGCAAGATCATGCCGAGCGCCGCCCGCTGCATCTCGCCGCCCGAAACGTCGTAGGGATGGCGGTCGAGCAGCGTATCGATCTCAAGAAAGCGGGCGACCTGCTGAACGCGGCGTTCGCGTTCCTCTTTTTTTACGCCCGTATCCCTGAGAACGCCGCTAAGCTCCGCGCCGAGCGTGGCGGCGGAAAAGAGCGCCTCGCACTGCTGACCGAGCAGCGCCGACGAGGGAGGGCCGTCCGCGGCCCTTCGGCCGTAAAGCCGCTGCCCCAGCGCCTCTACCCTGCCGCGTTCGGGCTTTAACGCCCCCGCGATCACGGAGAGCGCGGTGCTTTTGCCGGCGGCGTTCGCGCCCATCAGCGCGAAAAAGCTGCCCTTCGGGACCGCGATCGAAAAGCCGCGCAGCACGTAGCCGGAGCGGTCGTAGGCAAACCAGACGTCTTTACAGAAAACGGCGTTTTCCGCCGGCGCCGGGGCCGGTCCGGCCGCCGGGACGGGCGATTTCTGCCCGCCGAAGCGGGCGAGGAGCATCCTTCTCCCCTCCTCCACGCTTAAAGGCGCGGGACCGGGCAGAGAGAGCGCCGCGTGAAGACGCTGTGAGACGGGCACGGCGCGGCGGACGAATTCATTGTGTAAGATCAGCTCCCGCGGCAGGTCCCGCGGCGGGCAGTCAGCCCGAAGCTCACCGTTTTCCAGCGCCAGCACGCGGGTTGCGGCGGGCAAAAGCTGCTCGAGCCGGTGTTCGGAGACGATCACGGTCAGGCCGTTCTCTCGACAGAGCCTTGTCACCGTGTGCAGAAGCGAATCCGCCGCGGTGGGGTCGAGCTGCGAGGTCGGCTCATCCAGGAGCAGCGCCCGGGGGTAGAGCGTAAGAACACTGGCGAGCGCCAAAAGCTGCTTTTTGCCCCCCGAAAGCACGGAGGTCTTCTGTTCGAGCAGCTCAGACAGCCCGAAATACGCCGCGATCTCCGCAATGCGCAGCCCCGTGGCGTCCTGCCCCAGCCCCAGGTTTTCGGGACCGAATGCAAGCTCCCCCAGCACGTCGTGGGTCACGGTCTGGTACTCGGGATCCTGCTGCAGAAAGCCGATGCGTTCGGCGGAATCGCGGAAAGAAAAATCCGCCTCCGGCGTTCCGAAAAAGCGCCGCTCGCCCTCGATTCTGCCGTGGGGGGTGAGCTCCGGCTTTAATAAGCGCAGCAGCGTGGACTTTCCGCAGCCCGAAGCGCCGCACACCACGATGAATTCCCCGCGCCGCACGGTGAGAGAGATCTTTTTGAGGGCGGGCTCCCGTCCGCCGGGGTAGGTGAAGGAGAGATCCTTCAGTTCAAATTGTATATCATTCATCTTAAATACCGTTTCGCGCGCGGCGTGAGCCGACGGCGTTTTTCATCCCTCGAGCGCGTCGCCCCTCGGGGCGCTCCCCCGCCGCAATTCGAGATACACGGGGCTAAGCAGCGCCGCGGCCGCCGCGACCGCCGCCGCCGCGCCCCTGATCCCCGGCGCCGGGATCTCGATCACGGGATTGTAGACCGCCGCCATGCCGGATAGGGCAAAGAGAAAACAGGCGAAGGCCGAAACGGAGAGCGCCGTCACCAGCCAGTCGACCGGGGAAAAGACAAAGCGGCTGTAAAACCGGCGGCCCTTGAGCCCGTAGCCCCTGGCGCGCATGGAATCGGCGGTATCCACGCCCCGCTCCAGCGTCCACGAAATGAGAATGGAGAGCCGGTGAGCGGCAAGGCGCAGACGCTTTGCGAGAGAGGCGTTCTCATCCCCGAAGCCCCGCCCCGCGGCGCGGATCTTTTCGCTCTGGCTTCTCAGCAGCGGCAGAAAACGCAGCAC
>CADBOC010000364.1 GCA_902796175.1 Oscillospiraceae bacterium
CAGTCTCTTATTTTATATATACCTTAATAAATGCAAGGGAGAGCTTCAGATGGCATTTACGGTGTCCTACGCCTGTTTTTCGGGCAGAGGAAATAAACGCCCGATCAACCAGGATAATTATTTCTGCTGCGGCACATACGAGCCCGAGGCGCACGGCGACGGCATCGTGCCCGGCGGCACGGCCCACGCGGCAGACAGACCTCTGTTTTTCGTGTTCGACGGCATGGGCGGCGAATCGCAAGGCGAAACTGCCTCGTTTCTCGCTGCCGAGACCATGGCCCGGTCGGCCGAAGCGCGCAGAGCGGAAACGAACGCCGACCTCTACCTGCAGGGGATCTGCATGGATATGAACGACAGCTTAACGGCGGCGGCGGACGCGGCCGGGGTTCAGACGGTGGGCTCCACCGCGGCGGGCGTGCTCTTTGAGCCGGAGCGCGTCACGGTGTGCAACCTCGGCGACTCGCGCGTCTACCGCCTGCGCGACGGGGCGCTCACGCTCTGCTCGCGCGACCATACGGTGCTGCTGCCGGAGGGCAGAAGCACGGATCTCGTTCAGTTTTTAGGCGTGCGGGAATCCGATTTTTCGATCTCCCCGCACCTGGCGCACGCCGCCCCGAAAGAGGGCGACATGTACCTGATCTGCTCCGACGGCCTGACGGACGCGCTCGACGCCGGTCGCATCGGCGCCGTGCTGCAGAAAAACCCCACCGCCTTCTCCGCCGCGGCGCTGCTCTGCCACGAGGCGCTCTACGACTGGGGCGAGGATAACGTCACCGTGATGGTTTGCAGGATAGAGCGCGGCTGAAGCCGCGAATAAAAAATGAGAAGTGAGAAATGAGAAGTGAGAAGTTACGGAAAACGCTTCGCGTTTTGACCAAATACGGAACAGAAAGGATCAGACAATGAAACAGACACATACCGCGCCCGCGGCGTTTATCGGGGCGATGGAGACGGAGGTGCGCCTGCTGATCGCGGCGCTCGAAAACTGTGAAAAGGTAACGCTGCACGGCGTGGACTTTTATACCGGCATACTGGAGGGGACCCCCGCCGTGGTTGTGCGGTGCGGCATCGGCAAGGTGAACGCCGCCATCACAACGCAGACCCTGATCGACCGCTTTGCCCCCGGCTGCATCGTGAACACGGGGATCGCCGGGGGCGTAGGCGCCGGCCTTGCCGTCGGCGACGTCGTGATCGGCACAAAGCTCGCGGAGCACGATTTCGACCTGACGCCCCTCGGCTACGCCAAAGGCAACGTCTGCGAAGGGGATAAAACGAAGCCGACCTTTTTTGAGGGCGACGCCGCGCTCATCGATTCCCTTGTCAGCGCGGCGAAGACGGCGGCCCCCGACCGGGGCGTAAAGACCGGCGTGATCGTCAGCGGCGACGTGTTCGTGGCGGACCGTGCCTTAAAGAAAAAGCTCGCCGAGGACTTCGGCGCGCTTGCCGCCGAGATGGAGGGGGCGAGCGTCGCCCACACTGCGGCGCACGCGGGCGTGCCCTTCGCGGTGCTGCGCGTGATCTCGGATCTCGCGGACGGCAGCGCCTCCGACTCCTTTACGGATTTTGAAGAGGAGACCGCCGCGCACTCCTCCGCCGTGATACGGGCTTTTGCAAAGGCGGCGCGGATCTGATGGTCGTCAGCGAAAACTACCACACGCACACCCGCCGCTGCGGCCACGCCGTGGGCGAAGACCGCGAATACGTCGAGGCGGCGATCGCGGCGGGCATAAAACAGCTCGGCTTTTCAGACCACGCCCCGATGGTCTTCCCCGCGCCCCCCTACCCCGCGGATTTTTACTCGGGCTTTCGCATGAAGCGGGAGGAGACGGCGGATTACTTCGCCTCGATCCGTTCGCTGGCGGCCCGGTACCGCGGTCAGATCGAGATCACGGTGGGGCTTGAGGTGGAATACTACCCCGACTGCTTTCCTCTGTTTTCGGAGTTCATCGCCCCGTTCGCGCCCGACTACCTGATTCTGGGCCAGCATTTCACGGGCGGGGAGCTTGACGGGATCCCCTCCTTTCGCGAGACGGCGAACGCGGCCGAGCTCTCGGCCTATTACGACGGCGTTCTCGCGGCGATCAGAACCGGCGCGTTCTTCTATATCGCCCACCCGGACGTGTTCAACTACCGGGGGGACGAAGAGACCTACCGCGCCGTCACCCGCCGCTTTTTAGAGGCGGCAAAGCCCTACGACCCGCTGCTCGAGATCAACCGCCTTGGGCTTTACGACGGCCGCCACTACCCCCGCGAAGCCTTCTGGGAGCTGGCCGGGGAGCTGGGCTTTCGGGCGATCGTCGGCCTCGACGCCCACGACCCCGCCGTGTTCCGTGACGAAGAGACCCCGCGCCGCGCCCTCGCCCTCGCGGAAAAATACGG
>CADBOC010000365.1 GCA_902796175.1 Oscillospiraceae bacterium
CCGTATTTTTCAAAAAGGATGTGCAGAATGTTGAGCTTTACGTTCTGCGCCTCGTCGCTGCCGTCGAACGGGCGGGAGCCGACCAGCACGTTGAGCGCCTCGCCCTTCACGCCCTCCGCAAGCGTGGCCTTCATCTGATCCTGCGCAAGGTGGATCAGCAGGTCGCTGATCACGAATTTCGGCTCGTTTTCCTCCTCGCCGACCGAAACGCGGACGACCGTTCCGTCGGTTTTCACCAGCACGCCGTGCAGGGCGAGCGGGATCGCCGTCCACTGGTATTTTTTGATGCCGCCGTAATAATGGGTCTTGAACAGCGCCATACCGCCGTCCTCGGTCAGAGGGCTGGGCTTGAGATCCAGGCGCGGGGAATCGATGTGGGAGGCGGTGACGCGCGCCCCCTGCGAAACGCCGAGCGTGCCCGTTACGGCAAGGATCAGCGCCTTTCCCCGGTTCTCGGCGTAAACGCGGCTGCCGGGCGGATAGTATTTGCCGGGCTCATATTTATGAAAACCGTTCGCTTTCGCGAGGATAAGCGCCTGCTCCACCGCTTCGCGCTCCGTTTTCGCCGCGTCAAGAAAGCTCATATAGCCTTCGCAGAAGCTGTCCGCCGCCTCGATCTCCTCCCGGGTCATGGTCTTCGCCGCGTGCAGCGGCTTGTAAAACAGTTTTTCCTTCCACGCTTTCGCGTCATTTTCGCTCATATTCAGATATTCCTTTCTTTTTTATATGCTTCTATTGTATCGGTCAGCCGTCCGCACTCCTTTTCCGGGGTAAAGGGCGGATAATTTCTGAGGATGATATCGGCGGCCGCCGCTTTTTCCGCTTCGCCCCGCTGCGCTTTGAAGCGCGCGTCGATGGCGGCGTCCGAAAGACCGTCCCGCGCCGCGATGCGTCTGCGCCGCACCTCCTCCGGGGCGGTGACGACCGCCGTAAGGTCGCACAGCCGGTCAAGCCCCGCCGTAAAAAGCAGCGGCGCGTCGATCACGGCCGTTTTGCCCGCGTGAAACGCGTCGAACGCCGTGCGGACCAAAAGGCGCAGGATGGCGGGATGGGTAACGGCGTTGAGCTTGCGGGTGCTTTCCTGATCCCGGAACGCGCGCTCCGACAGCTTTCCGCGGTCAAGGCTGCCGTCCGGCAGCAGGATATCCGCGCCGAATGCCGCGCAAAGCGCCTCTAAGACGGGGGAACCCGCCCGCATCACTTCCCTTGCGGCGGCGTCCGCGTCCGCGATCACGGCCCCTTTTTGGGCCAGCAGCGAACAAAACGTGGATTTTCCGGCGCCGGAAGCGCCGCAGATCCCGAGGATCATTCCCTGATTTTCGGGGGGATCTGTCAGAAACGTAAATCCGGCGGCGCGGTAAAGGCGGTTGCAAACGCCGAGCCCGATCCCCTCGGGAACAGGCGCACGCGCGAACACGCGAGAAGCGCCCGCTTCATCCAGCTCTCTGAGCGCGTCAAACAGGCGGCGCGTCTGGGAAAGCGGTTCATCGGCGCGCCCGTAGGTAAAAGCGGGCAGCGGCAGAAACGCCTCCTCTCCCTCAAAGCACAGGCAGTGATCCGCCTCCTCCCGGTGGCGCAATACATAGGAAACAAAGGTCTTAAGGTCCCCCGGCACAACGCTGACGGCGGCGTTCGGCGAATAATGCCGGTATTTCATGCCGGGAGAAGCGGCGGCAGCCCCCTCCTTCAGGGGCTTGAGAACGGCCTCGTCCACCTGCGTTTCACCGATCGCGGCGCGTATCTGCTCCGGCGTGACGGCGCCGGGACGCAGAATGCGGGGCTTATCCCCCGCGAGCGTGATCACCGTAGATTCGATGCCGAAGCCGCACGGGCCGCCGTCCACGATCATCGGCACGCGGCCGTTCATGTCGTCGAGCACATGCCCGGCGGTCGTCGGGCTCGGAAAGCCGGAGAGATTGGCGCTGGGCGCCGCGAGGGGCACGCCCGCCGCCCGTATGATCGCCCGCGCCGTCGGGTGCGAGGGCATGCGCACGGCAACGGTGGAAAGTCCGCCGCTCACGGCGTCGGGAATGCACGGCTTTTTCGGCAGGATGACCGTGAGCGGCCCCGGCCAGAACGCGTCGGCCAGCTTCAGCGCCGCTTCAGGGACCTCGGCCGCGATCTCATAGAGCGCCTCCTTTTCGGCGATGTGGACGATGAGCGGGTTATCCTGCGGCCTCCCCTTTGCCTCGAATATTTTTTTAACGGCGGCGGGGTCCAGCGCGTTCGCGGCAAGCCCGTAAACCGTCTCGGTCGGGATCGCCACCACTTCGCCGGCCTTCAGAAGCGCCGCTGCGGCGGCGATCTGACGCGGCGCGTTCTTCGGGTCTTCGATCTTATAAACCAGTGTTTCCATTTTGTTCCTCTTCGCTTGCCCTCAGTTTTTCGGCGGTATCTGCGGTAATAAGCGCGTCGATCAGCTCTTCAAGGCTGCCGTTGAGGATCGCGTCTATCTTATACAGCGTAAGGCCGATGCGGTGGTCCGTGACCCTGCCCTGCGGAAAATTATAGGTACGGATCCGTTCGCTGCGGTCGCCTGTGCCTACCTGCTGCCGGCGCAGTCCCGCTCTGGCGGCGTTCTCCTTTTCGATCTCCGCTTCAAGGAGCCGCGCACGCAGGACCTTCATCGCCTTATCCTTGTTTTTGTACTGGCTGCGCTCATCCTGGCATTCCACCACCGTACCGGTCGGCAGGTGGGTGATGCGGATGGCGGATTCCGTTTTGTTGATGTGCTGCCCGCCGGCTCCCGAGGAGCGGAAGGTATCGATCTGCAGATCGGCCGGGTCCAGCCGCACATCCACCTCGCGCGCCTCCGGCAGCACGGCCACCGTAACGGTGGAGGTCTGTATCTTGCCGTTGGATTCCGTTACCGGAATGCGCTGCACGCGGTGCACGCCGCTTTCGAATTTGAACCGTCCGTAGGCGTTTTCACCGCTGAGAAGAAAGCTTATCTCCTTATACCCGCCGAGCGCGGTCGGGTTTTCATAGAGGATCTCGCGCTTCCATCCCACGCGTTCGGCGTACATGCTGTACATACGGAACAGTACGGAGGCGAAGAGCGCGCTCTCCTCGCCGCCGGCGGACTGGCGGATCTCCACGATCACGTTCCGCTCGTCTCTCTCATCCCGCGGCAACAGCAGCACGCGCAGCCGCTCCGCCTGTTTTTCGGCGTTTTGGCGCGCCTCATCCAGTTCCGACTGCGCGAGCTCCCTGAGCTCGGGATCCTCTTCGCCGCCCCCCAGCAGCGTTTTCGCGTCCTCTATGCGGGCAAGCTCCCCTTTATACGCGCGAAACGCCTCCACAACGGGGGTGAGGCGTTTATACTCCTTCATCAGAGCCGCCGCGCGGGCGGCGTCCTTTACCGTCTCAGTATCGTAGAGATTGCGTCCGATCTCTTCGTAACGCGCCTCAACGGCGTTCAGCTTTTCAAACATCGCATTCGGTCGGCCCGAAGACGGACCTTTCTTTCTCCTTTTCCCCGCCGCGCGGGAGCGGCAGGATCTTTTCTGTATTCTATCATACTTTTGCGCAAAGTGAAATACTTATTTACAGTGAAACCGGTTTTTTCAAAATCATTCGGAAGGGAACGGAAATATGAACGATTATTATCCGGAGGACGCGCGTATTTCTGCGGCGGACGCTCCGGCCGCCGAAAGCAGCTCCGCCGCTCCGACGAACGGTTTTTATCCCGAGGGAGCCCGGATCGCGGCGCCGGAGAACCGCGCCGCCATGAAAAGCGCCGCCTCTCTCAGAGACGCGGCCGCCCGCGGCGCCGTATTGGAGAGCAGGGTCGTGAAATGCGATCCCTCTCACGCGCTGCATGTGGATCTCGGCGTGATGCGGGGCGTGATCCCGCGTGAAGAGGGCGCGATCGGCATCGATACGGGCCTGACGCGCGACATCGCGCTCATCTCCCGCGTGGGAAAGCCCGTATGCTTTGTAATCACGGGTTTTTCGCGCGCGCCGGACGGAAGGCTCTGCGCCGTATGCTCACGCAAAAGGGCGCAGGAGATGTGCGCCCGGCAGTATCTCTCCCGCCTCATTCCCGGCGACGTGATCGGCGCAAAGGTAACGCATCTTGAAAACTTCGGCGCGTTCTGCGACGTGGGCGCGGGCGTGAGCGCTCTGCTGCCCATCGACGCGATCTCCGTTTCACGCATCCCGCACCCCTGCGCCCGCTTTGTGCCCGGGCAGGATATACGCGCCGTCGTGCGCGAACGGGACGCCTTCGGCAGGCTCACGCTCACGCACAAAGAGCTTCTCGGCACATGGGAAGAGAACGTTTCCCGCTTCAGCGTAGGCGAGACCGTTCCCGGCGTCGTGCGTTCCGTTGAAAACTACGGGGTCTTCATTGAGCTCACGCCGAATCTTGCGGGGCTCGCCGAATATACGGACCGCGTTCAGCCCGGCCAGTACGCCGCCGTCTACATCAAAAACATCATTCCCGAGCGGATGAAGGTAAAGCTCGTGATCGTGGACGTGAGTCTTGACAAACCGCCGTACAGACCCCTGCATTACTTTTTTAAGGGAGACCACATCTCAGCGTTCTCCTACGCGCCGGCCGGCTGCGGAAGACGGATCGAAACGGTATTCGACTCATAAAGCGGGAGTCACTTCCCCATA
>CADBOC010000366.1 GCA_902796175.1 Oscillospiraceae bacterium
CAGCCCCGATACCTTTTCGGCGGCGCGGTAAACGTCCTTTTTCTCCATCGTTTCGGGCAGGCGCACGCTTACGGTATAGCTGCCCGCCTCCATGGTTGAGAGAAACGAGGCTTTTGGGGGCGATGAAACCTCCGCCGCGGTCGGGACGGGCGCGGTGAACGCGGTCTCCTCCGTCGCGGGGGCTGTCTCGTCGGCGGGGCCTGCGGCCGGCATTTCGGTCTGGCCTTCGCCCGGCGTCTCTGTCTGGGCTTCGGTCGGCGCTTCACCCGCGAAGCCGGCCGTCGTCTCTTCAAAGGGGACGGTCTCGCCGGGAGCCCCCTCGTAATAAGAGGAGGCTTCCTCCGTGTAATAATCGGGGGAGAACGCCCTGTCGAATACGTAGGCGGGCCGGGCGAGCTCAAAGCTTTTGAAAACGGTCTCGCCGTCCGGCCCCATGATATAGATCGCGGCGTTCGACCGCGCCTCGCTGTACCTGGAGCGGAAGAGGGCGACCTCGCTTTCGTAATAGGGCCGGTCGACCGCGCTGTGCTCGGCGGCGTACTGCAGGTTATAATACCGCACGGCCTCGTCCGCGGTGGCGCGGGCAACCAGTGAGAATATCTTCTCGTTGAAGGGCGTCCGGTCCACGTTGATCAGGTTCTGATCGAGCGCGAAGAACACGCCGGCGGCGTTCAGCAGGCACGCCGAACAGCAGACGAGCAGCAGAAGGAACGCGGCGGTCTTCGCGGCGCGGCTCGTTCTGAGCTTTTTCATACAGAAGACTCCTTTCGGGGGAGACCGCCCGGGGCTTTACGGCTCCATTTTGTAGCCCTGCCCCCACACCACCCGGATGTGGCGGGGCTTTGTCGGGTCGATCTCGATTTTTTCCCGGATGTGACGGATGTGTACCGCCACGGTGGAATCCGCGCCGTAGGGCTCGTCCTTCCACACAAGGCGGTAGATCTCGGCGGGCGGTAACACCCTGCCGGGGTGAGAGGCGAGGAGCTTCAGGATCTCGTATTCCGTCGGCGTCAGGTTCACGCTCTCGCCGTCGGCGGTCACGGTCTTGGCCGCGTCGTTGATCTCGATGCGCCCGACGGTGATCACGTCCGGCGCGGCGGGACCCGCGCCGAGGCGGGTATACCGTCTGAGCTGCGAACGCACGCGGGCCAGCACCTCCACGGGGTTGAAGGGCTTGGTAACGTAGTCGTCCGCCCCGAGGTTCAGGCCCAGGATCACGTCGTTGTCTTCGCTTTTCGCGGTGATGAAGATCACGGGCATGTTGTAGGCCTCGCGGAGCTTCAGCAGCGCCTCGTGCCCGTCCATGCCGGGCATCATCACGTCCAGCAGCACGAGGTGCACCTCGTTTTGCCGGAGCGTTTCAAGGGCCGCGGCGCCGTCGAAGGCCGTCAGTACCCGGTAGCCGTCGCCGCGCAGGTAGATCTCCAGCGCCGAGACGATATCGCGATCGTCGTCGCAAACCAGAACCGTATACATTTGAAGTTATCCTCGCTTTCGTCTTCTGTATGATAGCACATCGCTTTTTAAGAAACAATCAGCCGGATCCTTAAGAAATGATTAAGACGGCTGTAATATAAGACGATAAAAAAGGGTCTTCCGTTGCGGCCGGCTTCAGATCTCTCTGCGGATCCCGTCTGTGATCACGCATTTTATACCGATGTTTTCATCAAAGAGGATCAGATCCGCGTCGTACCCCGGGGCGATGCGCCCCTTTCTGTCGCCGAAGCCGATCACGGAGAGCGGGGTCGCGGAGGCCAGGGCGACGGCGTCCGGCAGCGACACGCCGCATTCCTTTATCAGGTTCCGCACCATGCGGTCAAGGGGTGTTACGCTCCCGGCGAGGCAGGAGCGGTCCGAAAGCTTCATCACGCCGTCCTCGATCACGGCCTTCTGCCCGTTTTCCTGCGCGACCTCCATGCCATCCGGCAGGCCGCAGCCGGTGTATTCCAGCCCGTCGCTGATGAGGTACGCTTTGGACGGACCCTTCGCCTTCATGATCAGCCTGACCGCCCCGGCGGGCAGGTGCCGCAGGTCGCCGATGAACTGCGCCGTGTAGCCGTCGAGCGCGAGTCCCGCCTCGGCGACCCCCACCCGGCGGAAGATCCCTTCTTTATGCATGGCGGAGCAGGCGGAAAAGATGTGCGTTACGTCCGAATAGCCGTGGGCGAGGGCCTTTTCGGCGGTCTCAAAATCCGCGTCCGAATGGGCGACGGAGGCGACGACGCCGCGCTCCGCCGCGAGCTCGCCCACCCGCATGCCGCCGGGCAGCTCGGGGGCCGCGCCGATCATGCGCACGATCGGGGAGCGGTCGAGCAGGCTTAGTATATTCTCCTCCGTCGGCTCAAGCAGGTTCCCCGGGGCCTGCGCCCCGGCTTTTTTCGGGGAGAGGAACGGCCCCTCGAGATGTACGCCGAGAATCCCGGCGCCCCCTGGCAGGGACATGGCCTGTTCGACCGTATCGATCGCCCTTTGCAGGCGTTTTACCGGCGAAGCGAGCGTCGTCGGCACAATGCCTGTGACCCCGTGCCTGAGATGCGCCTCGGCCATTTTTACGATCTCTTCAGGAGAGTCGCTCATGGCGGAATATCCGCCGCCGCCGTGCACGTGGATATCCGCGAAGCCCGGGGCCAGATACAGCCCGCCGCAGTCGAACCTTTCCGCGTCCGGCAAATCGGCCCGAGCCGACAGACCGAGGATCTTCCCGTCCTCGACAATGACGCACAGATCTTCGGTCCGGTCCCGCAGAACGGCTTTTGCGTTATAATAAACAGTTTTCATGCTGAAAGCCTCCTTTTTTCCTATTGTATACCTCCCCGCGGGGAAGTCAAGTTTTTTCGGTGAACGTGAAAAAGGTGTGGAAATCCCGTCGGGACTGTGCTATACTGCAGTTTGGAATTCTATACAGAAACGGGGGAGATCCTACTTATGCAAAAGAAAACCGTAAAGATCGGCGCGATCGGCCTGAGCGGCCGCGGCTCCGGCATGCTCGATCTGCTGCTGGACGTGGAGGGCGTCGTCTGCCCCGCCGTGTGCGACGTAGTGCCCGAACGGGCCGCGCACGGGGTTGAGATCGTAAAAAACAAGCCCTCCTACACGGGCTATGAAGTCCGCTCCTATCTGGATTACAGAGAGATGCTCACCAAAGAGGATCTCGACGCCGTCTACATCGCCACGACCTGGATCACCCATTCGCGCATCGCCGAGTTCGCCATGCGACACGGCGTACACGCGGGGATCGAGGTCGGGGGTGCGGCGAGCATCGAGGAGTGCTGGCAGCTCGTTCGCGCTTCGGAAGAGACCGGCAAATTCTGCATGCTGATGGAAAACTGCTGCTACGACCGCAAGGAGATGGCGCTGTTCAAAATGGTGAAGCAGGGGCTGTTCGGCGAGATCATCCATTGCGAGGGCGGTTACCGCCACGACCTTCGGGACGAGATCAGCCTCGGCCGCGAGAACATCCACGGCAGGCTCTATAACTTCATGCGCCGCAACGGCGAGCTTTACCCCACCCACCAGCTGGGGCCGATCTGCAAACTGCTGGATATCAACCGCGGCAACCGCATGGTGAGCCTTGTATCCATGGCGAGCAAATCGCGCGGCCTCAACGAATGGATCAGGCAGAACAAGGGCGAGGATTACGACCTGTACGGCTATCCCTTCAACGAGGGGGACGTGGTGACCACGCTCATCAAGTGCGCCAACGGCGAGACCGTCACCCTGACCCACGACTGCTGCCTGCCCCGGCCCTACTGCCGCGACTACTGCATTCAGGGCACGAAGGGCACGTTCAAGGAGGCGACGGAGCGGGAGCTGCGTTTCGCCCTTGAGGGCGTAACGGAATCGACCCACGGGTATGAGGATTTTACCGAACGTCTGCCGGAGTTCGAGCATCCGTTGTGGCGCGAATATCTCGGCGAGGGCGTGAAAAAGGGGCACGGCGGCATGGACTTTCTGGTGCTCTCCGCCTTTGCCGAGGCGGTCGGGCTCGACGAAAAGCCCCCCATCGACGTGTACGATACCGCCGCCATGATGGCGGTCACATGCCTGTCTGAGCAGTCGGTCGCGATGGGCTCCATGCCGGTGCCGATCCCCGATTTTACGAACGGCATGTGGATCGACCGCGAGCCTTACCGCCGCGGTAAATACTGTCTGGAAGAGGTCTGCGAAGACTGCTTTGAGGGAACGGAGGACTGAACGATGCGCTGTTATCTCGGGGCGGACGGCGGCGGCACCAAAACGATGCTGGCGCTTTTTGACGAGACCGCCCGTATGACGCATTCCCTGAAGATCCCGGGCACGAACCATGAGAATCTCTCCGGCGGCATTCCGGAGGCGGCCGAGCGGCTTCTTGCCGGGATCCGCGCCCTGCTTGCCGAAGCCGGGATCTCTCAAAAAGACGTGACCGCCGCGCTTTTTGCGCTGGCGGGCATGGATCACCCGTATCAGGAGGATGCGCTCTCCGCCGAGCTGAAAAAGGGCGGCCTTGCGATCCCCTTTACCCTCTGCAACGACGGCTTTATCGTCTGCAAGGCGGGCGGCGAAAGGGGAGCCGTGATCGGCTACAACTGCGGCACGGGCACCTGCTGCAACTCCATCGACGAAAACGGCGCGCTGCTGCAGGTCGGCGGCTTCGGCGCGCTTTCGGGGGACGTGGGCGGCGGCGTATGGATCGCGGGGGAGGTCTTCCGCATGGTCTACGACGACGTATGCCTCGGTTACCGCGAAACGGCCTGCACGGCGCTTGCCTGCAAGTATCTCGGGATCGAGGCCGACAGAGCCGGGGTGCTGAGTCTGGTCGCGCCGCTCGAGGAGACGGAGGATCAGACCGTCAGAGCCCTGATCGACGTGTTCTTTGAGGCTCTGAACGCAGGCGACCCGGCGGCGCTCGATACCGCCCTTGCCATGGCGAAGCGGGGCGCGGCGTTCATCGCGGCGCACCTCAGGCGCGGGCATTTCCCGACGGACCCCGTTCAGGTGGTGCTTTCGGGTTCCGTACACGCGAAGCTGCCGTCTCAGAAGTATATCGGGCTGCTCCAGCGCGAAGCGCGTTCCCTTACGGGCCGCGAGCTGCGTTTTTCGGTGCTGGGCGTTCAGCCCGTTTACGGCTGCATCAACTGGATGCTTGAAAAAGAAAGTGAGGAAGCGAAACAATGAAGGAAATAAACGTAACGGTGATCGGCTCCGGCAGCACCTACTGCCCCGAGCTTGTGGACGGTTTTCTGAAGCGGCAGGATTCCCTGCGCCTCAAACGCCTGGTGCTCATGGATATCGACGAAAGAAAGCGCGAGATCGTCGGCAGCCTCTGCAAGCGGATGCTGGCGGCCGCCGGCGCCGGTACCGAGGTCGTTTTGACGGACGATCTGGATTCCTCCCTCGCCGGGGCGGATTTCGTCGTGACGCAGATCCGGGTCGGCATGCTGCCCGCGCGCTATCTCGACGAGAGCATACCGGTGAAATACGGCCTGATCGGGCAGGAGACGACCGGCATCGGCGGCTTTTTCAAGGCGCTCAGAACGATCCCCGTGATCGGGCATATCTGCGAGCGGATCGAGGCGATCTGCCCCGACGCGTGGCTCATCAACTTTACGAACCCCTCCGGCATCGTGACGGATTTCGTGCTGAACCATACCAGGGTGAAATGCATGGGGCTTTGCAACGTGCCGATCGATATGATAGACGACGTGCGCGAGAACGTCGGTATGGACGCGGAGGTCACCTACCTCGGCCTCAACCATTTGAGCTGGATCGCGTCGGTGCGCAAAAACGGCGAGGAGCTGCTCTATAAGCTCTTTGAGGAGGGTTTCGCGCCGAAGGTGATGGCGAACATCGTGGACGACGGCTTTGATACCGAGTGCCTGCGCGCCTGCGGCGGCTGGCCGAGCTCCTATCTGCAGTATTATTATAACCGCGACGCCAAGCTCCGCCATCTGCGGGAGGATAAAAAGACCCGCGCGCAGGTCTGCATGCAGATCGAGGAGGAGCTGCTCAGAATGTACCGGGACGAAGCGCTGTGCGTAAAGCCCGCCCTGCTCGACAAGCGCGGCGGACACAAGTATTCGCTGGCGGCCTGCTCGCTCATCGATTCCATCGCGAACGACAAACGCGACGTGCACGTCGTGAACATCCTTAACCGCGGCACGCTGCCCTTTATGAAGGACGACGACGTTGTGGAGATCGCCGCCGTCATCGGCGCGAACGGCGCCGAGCCCGTGCCGGTGCCCCCCGTATGGTCCCGCCACATGGAGGCGCTGATGACCGTTGTGAAGGGCTACGAGAAGTATACCGTGGAGGCCGCGATGACCGGCGACGACCGCGCCGCCTACAACGCGATGATGCTCCACCCGCTGATCGGCGATTTTGAGCGCTCCCGCGCCTGCTACGAAGAGATGAAGGACGCGCACCGCGCCTATCTTCCGCAGTTCCTGAAATAAAAGCAAACCGAAAGGAGCAGCCATGGAACCTTATACGCTCAGAACGAAGGCTTCGCCCCAGACGGTATCGGAGCGCTTTACGCACGATCAGCTTGCGGCGGCGGACGCGGTCGGCTGCCTCTGTCTTACGGAGGAGGGGACTCTCGCGCTCGGGACAGATAAGGGCTGCCTGTTCCTGCACCGCCCCTTCGGGGAGGACCGCTTTTGCAAGATCTCGGGCGCGGACGGCCGCGTCTCAGCTATGTGTGCCGCGCCCGGGGGCGGCTTTTACGCCGCCGTGCCGGGCGAGATCCTGTTTGTCAGCGCCGAAAACCGGGTCGACGCGCGTCTGCCGTTCGGCGAAAACGTGCTTCAGCTCGAAAAAGGCCCGGACGGTACGGTCTGGCTGCTGACGGCCGGCGGGCTTTACACCCTGACGCGTGAGGGCGTAAAGCCGGATCTTTCCATCGACCCGGCTCGCGCCGTCTCAATGACCGCCGCGCCCTCCGGCGACGTCTTCGTCTTTACCGCCGGGGGCGTGCTGCGCCGCTTCGGCAAGCGGCCCCGCTGGGGCAATATGACGCGGGAGATGACGCGCGTGCCCGACGCCGCTTTCCTCTCCGCCGCGTCAGACGCGCTCGGCATGCTGTGGATCGGGGCAAAGGACGGCGTATATCTGTTCGACGGTAAAAGCGAGTGGCTCACCCCGGCCGATTTCGCCTTCATGCCCCGCTGCCCTGTCAACTGCGTCGCCCTCGGAGAAGGGGATACCGTTTATCTCGGCACCGACGTCGGCCTTTACATAATAAGCGGCGAAAAGACCCGCTTTTACGGAAAGGGCCGCTGGCTGCCCGGCGAGCGGGTCTTAAGCGTTCTGCCCCTGCCGGGGGAGGACGCCGTCTGGGTCGGCGCCGACGCCGGCGCGGCGAAGCTCAGCTTTGTCCCGATGACGCTTGCTCAAAAAGAAAACCTGCTCTACGCGCAGATCCCGTACTTTAAACGCGAGGGCTTTGTGACAAAAAAAGAGAACACAAAGAACGGCGATCCCTCTACGGGGGAGGTTTCGATCACCGACAACGACGGGCTGTGGAGCGCGGTATACGCCGCCGCCGCAAGTCTGAAATACGCCGTGACCGGCGACGAAGCGGCGAAGGCAGACGTCCGCGAGACCGTGGAGGCGATGCTGCGCCTGCATACGGTCACCGGCATCCCCGGCTTTCCCGCGCGGGCGTACCGCCGCCCCGGCGAAGCGGGGTACGGCAACGGCCACCCCGAGTGGCACGCGGGGCGCGACGAAAAGGGGGCGCTCGAATGGAAGGGTGAAACGAGCAGCGACGAGCTGGTGGGGCACTTCTACGCGCTCAGCTGGTATTACGACCTGTGCGCGGATGAAACGGAACGCGAACGGATCGCCTCGGCCCTTTCCGCCGTTACGGAGCATATCCTGACCCACGGCTATACCCTCTGCGACGCCGACGGTCTGCCCACCACCTGGGCGCACTTCGGGCCGGAGGAATTAAACGGCGACGACAACTGGTGCTGGGAGAAGGGGATCAATTCGCTGGAGCTGCTCACCTTTTTACGGATCACGGCGCACGTCACCGGCGAAAAAAAGTGGGAGGACCGGCTTTACGAGCTTGCCGCCTGTTCGCACTACGCCATGAACATCGCCGTATATAAGAAGTACGACGCGCACTCGTGCCACATCGACGACCGTCTGGGCTTTTACTGCATAACGCATCTGCTGCGGCTCGAAACGGATCCCGCCCTGCTGCGTTTTGTAAAGCTCGGCCTCAGGCGGCATTATGAATACGAGCGGTGCGAGCATTCGCCCTATTATGATTTCGTTTACGCCTGGGCGACCGGCTCCCGCGGCGATTCGGACGAAGCGGTGACGACGCTCGAGGAATACCCCCTCGACCCGCGCGTCTACCCGGTGAAGAACTCCATAAGGCCCGACGTGCCCCTCGACCCCGATACGGCGAAGTACGGCGAAGCGCCCCACGCGCTTTTCGCCCTGCCCGCCGGGGAACGGGTGACGGACTGCCTCTGCTACAACCCCTTCCGCCTTGACGAATACAAGGGCGACCGTCATATGGTCCCGCCCTCCTCCTGGCTGTTGGCGTACTGGTTCGGCCGCTGGTCGAAGACGCTCTGACGCCTGAGCGGAAACAGCTTGTTGAGAGCGGTCGGGAATCAGTAGTCAGAAATCAGTAGTCAGAAATCAGTAGTCAGTAGTCAGAAAGCGGTAAGCAGAGAGTGGAGTGTGGAGAGTGGAGCGGAGGATCGGTTGGGTTTTGCCCGTATCCGATCTGTAGGCATTTAAAAACGGAACCGTGTTTTTTTGTTCCCGTTTCATAACAGAACCGGGCTTCGGCCCGAAGGATCCCGGAGCGTCTGCCGCGTTTCGGGGTCCTTCTATCATGAGAGGCAATTCTCCCTCTCATGATACATCACCCCGCTCTCCACTCTTAACCTTCTGCTTCTCTGACTACTGACTACTGACTACTGACTACTGACACTCGCAGCTGCCGTTCTCACCGGATTAACGCGGCGCCCGGTTTCATATCCTTTAGCGAAAGGAGGTGAGGCTGTTTGCGCTGCCGCATGGAGGAGCTTTGCAGAAAAGAGGTGGTGAGCGTCACGACCGCGAAGCGGATCGGATACATCACCGACGTGGAGGTGGACGCCGAGAACGGCTGCGTCGTCGCCGTGTGCGTAACGCCGGAGGCGGGCGGTATGTTCCGCCGCCCTGAGCCTGTGTCGGTGCCGTGGAACGAGATCGTAAAAATCGGCCCCGAGACGGTTCTGGTGCGCTTTTCGCCCCCCGAACCGCCGCCCCGCCCGGGAAAAAAGCTGTTCGGACGCTGAAAATACCGCAAAAGCGGCAATTCGTGCTTGAAAAATACGGAATTATCATATAGAATAAAAATGACTGCGCCGGGACGGGCTCCGTCTGTCCCGGCGCATACGTAAGAACATAAGCAGGCGGAACCGGCAAAGGCCGCGCCGCCGGAAAAGGGGATCTGAAAATATGCTCAACCAAAAGCAGACGGACCGCATGGTAAGCAAGCTCGAGCGATTTGCCGAAATGCTGGAGCCGCACATCTTCAAAAAGGTCGGTTCCTGGGAGAACGCGGAATTCTGCCATGTGGACAGGCGTTATCACGAGGTGCCGGACCTGCCCTTCGCGCCCGCAGAGCCGGGCATGAAGTGGAACGGCCCGACGACCTACTGCTGGTTCCGCGGCAGCTTTACGGTGCCGGAGGAGCTTGCCGGCAAGGCGCTCTATATCATGCCGAACGCGGGGTGCTATGAGGGCCTGCTCTTTGTGGACGGCGTCGCCTACGGCCTGTTTTCCACCAAGATCAGCTACAGCGGCCACCCGAACCACTACTGCGATCTGATCGCGCCGTCGGCCGAGGCCGGCAGAACGATCGGCCTTGCCATTGAGTATTACGCCGGTCACCCCGATTACGGTACCTCGCCCGAAGATCACATGTATGACCGCGCGTGCGATTATTACTATTACGGCGCGGATATCTGTGTGAAGGATCACGCGGTACAGGATTTCTATTTTGACCTGATGACCGTGCTGAGCCTCAGAAAGAGCCTGCCCGAAGAGAGCTTTCGCCGGGGAGAGATCGACCATACGCTCTTCGAGGTCTTCCGCCGCCTTGCCCTCGCCGTGGAGGATCTGCCCTTTGAGACCGTCCGCGCCTCCCTTGCCGAAGCCGCGCCTTTCCTGAAAGAAACGCTCTCCAAGAAAAACGGCGACAGCGCGGGTCATGCCGGCATCGTCGGTCATTCCCACATGGATACGGCCTGGCTCTGGCACATCGGCGAGACCGTGAAGAAGTGCGCAAGGACCTACGCGAACCAGCTCGCGCTGATGGAGGAATATCCGGAATACCGCTTCGTGCAGAGCTCCGCCTGCCACGGCAATATGATCCTGCAGCATTATCCGGCGCTCTTCAAACGCATACAGCAGGCGGTGGCCGAGGGACGCTATGAGCCCAACGGCGGCGTGTGGGTGGAGTGCGACTGCAACATCACCTCCGGCGAATCCATGGTCCGCCAGTTCCTCTGGGGCCAGCGCTTTACGCGCAGGTATTTCGGCTATACGTCGAACTGCTTCTGGCTGCCCGATACCTTCGGCTACTCCGCCGCCATCCCGCAGATCATGAAGGGCTGCGGCGTGGATTACTTCCTGACCACCAAAATCAGCTGGAACGATACCAATACCTTCCCCTACGATACCTTCTACTGGCAGGGCATCGACGGCACAAAGGTGTTCACCCACTTCAACACCACCCACCACTGGGCGGACGCCGAGGATATCTTCTCCCGCATCTGCAGCAAGGAGGACGGCATCAAGCAGCGCACCGTCACCAACAAGCGGATGCTGACCTTCGGCTACGGGGACGGGGGCGGCGGACCGCAGTTTGAGATGATTGAGCTGGCCCGCCGCTGCAAGGACAACGCCGGTATCCCGAAGACGGAATATAAGCGCGTCGGCGACTTCATGCAGGAGCTGGAACGCGACTGCTTCGAGCCCAATACCTACCGGGGCGAGCTGTATCTGGAG
>CADBOC010000367.1 GCA_902796175.1 Oscillospiraceae bacterium
CGGCGCGATCAGCGTATAGGTCAGGGGGATGCGGTCCCCCGAGCGGTTCGGGTGACGGCGCTGCCGCCCATCGAAGGTGCCGAAGGGATCCATGATCACGCGCCCGCCCTCCTTCAGCCGCATGGGGCAGAAGGCCATCGAATTCAATACGTTCCGGGCCGCGCCGATGAGTAGTCCTTTTTCGCCGTCCGTAAGGCCGACAAGCCCCGCCGTCAGCTGGTTATTGAAGGAATCGAGCGTGCGGTTGCGTTCGTCCGCCTGAGCGTAAGAGGAAACGCGAAAGCGTGAGATATCCCCCTCAAAATTTCGCTTGACGACGCTCGCCTCCCCCGCGTTCGAAAACGAGAGACAAAACGGGCACGCCTCCTGCCAGCGCAGATCGGTATACCGCCCGAGGGAGGAGTTCTCCGTTGAGATCGCGTCGCGCTCCGGGGTATAGGGGTATCTTACGTCCGTCAGCACAAAGATCCCCTCCGCCGCGTCGGAGGTGAAAAAACAGAACGCGTATTCGCCCTGCCGCAGTGCGCCGGGGAGCTTCACCCGCCCCTCGGTGCGGATAAAGCGGCCGCCGGCAAGCCGCCCGCTGACGGTCCGCTCGTGCGTAAAATCATAACGCCGGCCGCCGTAGGTCAGGTAGGAGCTGAGAAAGTCCGCCCCGCCGACCGGAACGCCGTCGGCGGAAAACCGAAGGATCCGCCCCGCTTCGCCGAATTCCAGCGCCGCGCCGCCGCTTTGCAGCGTACGGAACGGTTTTGCCTCAACCTCCGGCGCGGGCGCCGCTTCGGCGCGTATCCTGTATTGGCTCCGGTTTTCTGAAAAGCGCAGCAGCAGAAAGACGCTGCCGCCGCCCATCGGCACGACCGTATACGACTCAAGCCCCTCGCCTTTGATCGCGAGGGGCGTTTTCGTTTCGCAGGAAAGCTGCACGCACTGCAGGGTCGAACCGGCCGTATTATACACCGTCAGCTCGCCGTCCGTCCGAATCACAGACGCGCGCAGCCTTTCAGCCAGCGCGTTCGCGGCGCGCTCCCGCTCAATGTTGAGCACCGGCGTCGCGAGGCCGAAATGCGTGGTAGAGAGGAGCCTTACCCGGTCCAGGAACGCCACGCCGTCGGGTCTTGCCTTCGCCGCCGTGCGGCTCCTTTCGATCGCGGTCCAAATCTTCCGGTTATAGGGCTTTTCCGCCCAGGAAGCGTAGCCCGTAAAATTGCCGTCGGCGGTATCCTGCGTAAAACGAAGGGTCCCCACGGGCGCGTGGGTCTTCAGATACCCGCCCGGCGTATCGAACACGACGTAGGGCAGGTCGCATACCTCCCTTACAAGGCCCCGTATGCCGTCGGTGTTGGCGAGGCGGTTTTTTAACAGCGGCAGGTCCAGACTCTCCCAGAAGATCGCGTCCGCGTCCATATTGACGAAGAGAAAGAGGTCGGTTTTGATCCTGCCGTCGAGCTGCTTTTGCCGGAGCTCCTTCACGAACGCTCTGAGGCAGCCCGCGTCGCAGACGTCGGCGTTCGAATAGGTTGGGATGACGGTGAGGGCTTCTCCCCCGTATTCGAAGGACAGCGGATTGAACGCCTGTTCGTCGCAAAGCGGCGGGATCAGCGTTTTGAACGCGTCGAAGGGAACCGAGGAATAATAAAGGCACAGCGCCTTTACGCCGAGCGCGTTGTAGGTACGCACCTGCGAGGGCGTGAACATGACCTCCTGCGGGCGCACGATCATATCGTAGTCCCCGAACAGGTCGATAAGCCCCGACCCGGCCGGATTTTTGAGAGCCAGTTCCACAGAGGCGGCGAGTTCGTCGGGCTGCATGGCGCCCAGCGCCCCGTTGGAATACCCCATAACGATCTGCCTGTCGCCGTGTTCTCTGACGCGGCGGCGCATCCCCTCTAAAATATCCGGCGCGTACCGCGGCAGGATCTGCTCAAGGGAGAAAAAGTTCTCGCAGTCCCACGTTCCCTTTACGGGGATCCCTTCTGCGTTCAGCGCGTCAAGCTCCCGGATGATCCCCCGTATGATCCGGAGATCCGAGCCGAAGCCCGCCGCGTCCGGCGTATCGCCGCGGTAGGAGTGATAGCAGTTTACGTGAAAGCCGTAAGCGACGTGTATCTTAAGCTCCATAGAACGCCTCCGTTTTTCTGCCGTAGCGGTAGAGCAGCGCAAAAACCGTGAACACGAACAAGACCGTGACGGCAACGTTGACGAACATATTGTCTTTCAGCAGCAGCATCAGCGCGGCAAACAGAACGCCCGGCGCCGCCGCCTGCAGGCAGAGCCTCCCATACTGCCGGCATCTCGCCTTCGCGTAGACGCCGCCAAGAGCGAAAAGGATCGCGAAAAACAGGATCAGCGACCCCGTAAGGAACGCGGCCTTCGGCAGCAGGCTTATCTCCTCCTCCCGCATGAATTCCAGACCGTTCGTCACGTTGTTCATGGAAAAAATCAGAAAGATATGCAGCAGCATATAGAGCAGGCCGTTGGTATGCTTTTCCCGGTCCGCGATGTGGTCGTAGAACGCGCCGTAGCTCAGGAACAGCCCC
>CADBOC010000368.1 GCA_902796175.1 Oscillospiraceae bacterium
AACCAATTTATGACCGGGATCGTTTTTGATCCTGCCTGTTATGCGCCGTTGATCATCCCATGCCTCTTCCGTGCCCATACGGACGAAATCACCGGGCCGTCATACGGGCGCCGTGAAAACGGGCAGACGCACTGCGCGAAGAACCGAAACGGGATCCGCTTCGCCGTCTTATGAAGCGGGGAACGGATCGATTTCCGCGCCGCGGAACACGACCTGAGAAAAAGCAGTTTATTCAAGCGGAGAAAAACAAATGAAAAAAATGCTGATCGCCACCGATTACGACGGAACGCTGAACCGGAACGGCGTCATAGACGAAGAAACAAGAGCCGCCATTGACAGATGGCGGGCAGACGGGCGGTATTTCGGCGTCGTTACGGGCAGAGACGTTGATTTTTACGACCTGGCTAAAGAAAAGCTGCTGCCGTTTGACTATCTGATCGTTTGCAACGGATGCCTGATCCTCTCGCAGGAGAAGGATATTCTGTATGAATCTCTCATTCCGGCCGATACCTTCGCCGAGCTCGAAAAAGCGATGGCGCGCTATGATGACGCCGTCTTCTTCTCAGGCAGCGACGGAAAGCCGCGGCATCACTATTACGCGACCTTCCCGAGCGCCGAGCGGGCGCTGGAGGTCAGGCAAGCGCTTCTGCCCGCGTTCGGGGACCGCGTCAGCGTCTTTGTGAACGGCCCGCACGTCAATATCGGGAACAAGGGTACGGGAAAAACGGAAGGCGTCGGGTTCATGCTGCGGCGCTATTCGCTCCCGCCGGACGCCGCCGCAGTTGTCGGCGACGATTACAACGATCTCGATATGATCCTGACGTATCAGGGGTGGGCGGTCGATTCGGGAAAGCCCGACGTGCTGCGGAAAGCGCCGCACGTCTGCCGCAGCGTCGGAGACATGATCCGCCGGTTGATGGAAACGTGATCCTTACAGCGCATCCGCCCGGTCTTTCGCAAACTGAAGGACGCGCAGGGAGAACCGCTTGATTTTTATGAGACCGTGAAGCACACCGCGGGCAATTACGGCTTCGACGACTGCAACGCCGTACCGCAGCCGGATCAGGAGAAGAAAAAAGACCGTAAACGTGACGGAATTGCTGCGGGCGCATCCCGACGCGAAGCATGATTTTGCACATCCCGCATGGGGCGGCTATACGGGCCCGCACCACTGGAACGAGCCGCTGTTCGGTTATTACCACACGGAGGACCGCTGGGTGCTGCGCCGCCACGCGGAGCTGCTCGCCGCGGCGGACGTGGACGTGATCATCTTCGACAACACCAACGGCGCCGCGACGTGGAAATCCTCTTACGACGTTCTGCTGGAGGTCTTCGACGAAGCGCGCCGGGACGGCGTTAACCCCCCGCAGATCTCCTTTCTGCTTCCCTTCTGGGGCGGCAAAAACAATCTCACGCAGCTAAGGCTGCTGTACGCCGATCTCTATCAGGCGAACCGGTATCCGGACCTGTGGTTCCGCTGGAAGGGCAAACCGCTGATCATGGCGTCGCCGGAGGAGCTGTTGGCTTCCGATGAGCCGGAGGACCGCCGCATCGCGGATTTCTTCACATTCCGCCCGGGCATACCGGAGTACAACGTCTCTGACGCGGACCGTCAGGCGGAGGACCGGGAACGGGGACTCCCCTACCGCAAGCAGTATTGGAGCTGGCTTTCGGTCTATCCGCAGGTAATCAACCGCAATGAAGACGGCTCGCCCGAGCAGATGGCGGTCTCCGTCGCCCAGAACTGGTGCGCCGAACGGGGATTGACCCCCATGAACGGCGAAAACGTATTCGGCAGAACCTATACCTCCAACGGGTACGACGCCCGTCCAGACGCCCTTCTGCGCGGCGCCAATTTCAACGAGCAGGCGGCGCTGGCGCTAAAAACGGATCCGGAATTCGTGTTCATCACCGGCTTTAACGAATGGATCGCGGGCAGATATTCCGAAATGTGGGGCGTGCCGAACGCGCTGCCGGACGAGTGCTGCGACGCCTTCAGCCGCGACGTGGAACCCACAAAAGGGATCCTCAGGGATCATTATTACTATCAGACCGTCGGTTTCATCCGCCGGTTCAAGGGCGCCCCCGCCGATCCGCCGGACGGCGCTTACGCGACGATCCGCTCCCTGCGGGACTGGGACGGCGCCGGCAAAACCTATACGGCGTACGCCGGCAACGTGTTTGACCGCGACAGCTCCGGCTATGCCGGCGCGCGTTACACGGATTTAAGCGGGCGCAACGACATCGCGGACGCCGCGGCGGCAAGCGATCGGGAAAACGTGTATTTTCTCGCGGCTTGCAAAGACTGCATTACGCCCCCGACGGAAGAAAACTGGATGCGCCTGCTCATTTCCGTTCCCGGCGCGGAGAAAACGTGGGAGGGCTATTCGCATATCGTGAACCGCGTCTCGCCGGACCGAAACAAAGCCGTGCTGGAGATGAGCCTCGGCGGATGGCGCTGGAAAAAACAGGCGCAGGTCGATATCACGGTCGAGGGGCGCTATGTGTGGATCAAGATACCGAAAGCCTGTCTCGGCGTCGCAGGCGACGCGTTCACGCTCGATTTCAAATGGACGGACAATACGCTGGCGGAGGGCGATATCATGGATCTGTACGTCCACGGCGATACCGCGCCGATCGGAAGATTCAACTACCGTTATTCCTTTGCCCTGCGCCGTGATGAAACGGCCGTCTGAACCGGGCAAAAAAACAATTGCCGAAGGGGCTGCTGCAAATTCCAGAACAGGAGATGCAACAGCCCCTTTTTATCCGGACTTGGGAGAATTGCTTCTTCGGCAGCAGCAAAGCCTGCTTTCCGTCGGTCAGCAGCCCCCAAAAAGTACGAGGCGTACCCGCCGCTGTCCGGCCCCGCAAGCAGAGCGCTGCAGCGAAATTCCATTTTGCCCGGATCGCGCTCCGGCAAATCCGCGTATGCCTGCCGGATGGCGTCGCAGGTCCTGCATACGTCCCTGCTCTTCGAAAGGGTCCGCTTCACACAGCGGTCCTTGTAATTTTTTTTTCGAAGCATCTTCCTTGTTGTACGATCTCCCAAAAACGCGCCCCAAAGTTCCCAAAAGCGGAAGATCGCCGTTTTTGGGCTTTTTTCTCCCCAAATCCGCTGTTTTTGCGTCAGACTCGTTTTTGGGAACCGTTGACAGAAAGTGCTTTCAGGCTTGCAAAGCCGTTTGACACGCAGACTCACAGCGCACTCAGCATACACAGGGCTC
>CADBOC010000369.1 GCA_902796175.1 Oscillospiraceae bacterium
GCCGAGGCGCTCGGCATACGCGGCGTTTTGTTCCGGGATATCGAACAGGTAAAACGGGAAGCCGAGCCGCTGCTCGGCTGATACAAACGAACCGAAAGGAGGCGCTGCCCATGCACGAAAACGATACGCTCAGAGCCCTGCTTCAGGCTGTAAAAAGCGGAACGGTCTCCGTAGACGACGCGCTCTCACGGCTCAGGGAGCCGAAAACCGCCGAACTCGGCTACGCGACGGTAGACCTCGAGAGAAAGGCTCGGCAGGGCGAGAGCGAAGTGATCTACGGCGCGGGAAAAACGCCGGAACAGATCCGGGGCATCGTAAACGCCATGCGCGAACACGGCCAGAGCCGGCTGCTCGTCACGCGCCTTTCCCCCGAAAAAGCAGAGGCGCTCGCGGACCTGCCGGACTTTGCTTACGCCCCCGAGGCCCGCGTCGGCGTCTGCGGCGGCTTTCCCGCGCCGGACGGGCTCGGCGCCGTCGTGATCGCGACGGGCGGCACCAGCGACATACCGGTGGCGGAAGAGGCGGCCCTCACCGCCGCGTTCTACGGCAACCGTGTGGAACGCCTTTACGACGTAGGCGTGGCGGGGCTGCACCGCCTGCTCTCAGCGGCCGATACCCTGCAGAACGCGTCGGTCGTGATCGCCGTGGCGGGGATGGAGGGCGCGCTCGCAAGCGTGATCGGCGGTCTTGTGCGCTGCCCCGTGATCGCAGTGCCGACCTCCGTCGGGTACGGAGCCGCCTTCGGCGGCCTGGCGGCGCTGCTCGGTATGCTCAGCGCCTGCGCAGCCGGCATCGGCGTAGTGAACATAGACAACGGCTTCGGCGCGGCCACCCTCGCGAGCCGTATCAACCACACGGAGGCAAAACAATGAAAACGCTCTATCTGGATCTCTCGATGGGCGCCGCGGGCGATATGCTGACCGCCGCCCTTCTGGAACTGCTGGACGACCCCGACGGCTTTGTTCATGAGCTCAACGCGCTGGGGATACCGGGCGTGGAATACCGCCGGGAACGCGCCGCGAAAAACGGGATCACAGGGACCCATATGCGTGTGACCGTTTTCGGTGAAACAGAAGAAGAGACGGTCGGCTCCGCCCATCCGCACACAGGCGAACACAGGAGCGAACACAGCCGCGGCGGCCCGCATTCGCGCAGCGGCGAACACGGCAGCACCGGCGACGCGGAATACTGCCTGGACGCCGCGCCGCTCCCGGAAGCGGTTTATTCGGCCGAAAGGGAACAGACGGACGGACACAGACACAGCCGCAGACACAGCCGCGAGCATTCCCGCACGCACAGCCGCGACGATTCAGACGGCCGCAGACATTCGCACAGCGGCGAATATTCGCACAGCGGCGAACATTCGCACAGCGGCGAACATTCGCACAGCGGCGGGCGTTCGCACAGCGAGGGCCATACGCACAGCGAGGGCCATACGCACAGCGAGGGCCATACGCACAGCCATACGCATACAGGTCTTACGGATATCGAAACGCAGATATCGGCGCTGCCGCTGCCGGGGACGGTCAGAAAGGATGTGCTCTCCGTCTACCGCCTGATCGCCGAAGCGGAAGCAAAGGTCCACGGCGAGAGCGTGACGCAGGTGCATTTTCATGAGGTAGGCGCGGCGGACGCGCTGGCCGATGTGACAGCCGTGTGTATGCTGATGCGCCGCATCGCGCCTCAGCGCGTTCTCTGCTCCCCGGTGCACGTCGGCAGCGGCACGGTGCGCTGCGCCCACGGCGAGCTGCCCGTGCCGGCGCCGGCGACCGCTGAGCTGCTCCGGGGCATACCGATCTATTCCGCTTCGATCCGCGGGGAGCTGTGCACCCCCACCGGCGCCGCGCTGCTGCGCTATTTTGCGGACGGCTTCGGCGAGATGCCCGTGATGACGGTATCGCGCGTCGGCACGGGCCTTGGCACAAAGGACTTTGAACGCGCGAACATCCTGCGCGCCATGCTCGGAGAGACCGACCTGCCCCTGCCCGCCGGGGACAGCGACGCCGTGCCGGAGCTCGTCTGCAACGTGGACGACATGACGGCGGAGGCCGTCGGCTTCGCCATGGAACGCCTTCTGGAGGCCGGCGCGCTGGACGTGTACGCCGTTCCGGCGTACATGAAGAAGAACCGGCCGGGCACCGTGCTGCACGTGCTATGCCGCGAAGCGGACCGCGAGCGCATGATCGGGGAGATGTTCCGCTATACC
>CADBOC010000370.1 GCA_902796175.1 Oscillospiraceae bacterium
CCGGCTTCGCCGGGGCGGCTGAGGGCAGCCGCGCTACCGGGACGGCAGCTTTCTGCCTCATGGAACACATCGACAAATCCGAATTTGCCGCGCTGACGCGCGAATGAAAAGGGCAGAGGTAAAAGTTTTGGAAAACGCTTCGTGTATGGATCTTATAAATCGGGTACGGGCGGAGCCCGTCCAGCCCTTTTACCTGTTACCTGTTACCTGTTAACTCCTGCTGCCTGCCAGATCCGGTTTCGTTTTTCGCGGCTTTCACATCGTCGTCCGCGCCGTCTGTCATAACCCCCGCCCCCTTCGCATAGGCTGATTTGCGAAGGGGGCGTTTTTTGTGAAGCTGATCGTATTCCGCAAGAAAAGCAAATGGATGTGGTGGCTGCTGCTGCTCTGGCTCGCGGTGGCCGTGGCCGTGGCGGCGCTCACCGCCACGAAGCGCGCCGGGGCGAAGGCGCGAAAACTGCCGGTCTACAGCGTGGACCGCCCCGACCGAAAGATCTCCCTCACCTTCAACGCGGCGTGGGGGGATGAGACCACCGACGGCGTGCTGAAGATCCTGCGCGAAAACGGGATCCGCGCCACCTTTTTCTTCGTGGGGGATTTCGTGGAAAAATACCCCGAAAGCGTCAAAAGGATCGCCGCGGCGGGGCACACCCTGGGGAACCACTCCATGCGGCACAAGGACCCCGTCCGCCTTGATTACGCCGGGGTCCTCTCTGAGATCTCGCAGTGCTCTGAGGCCATAGCCGCCGTCACGGGCAAAAAGCCCGCGCTCTACCGCCCGCCCTCGGGCAGCTACAACGACAAAACGGTGGAGGCCGCCGAGAGCCTCGGCCTGAGAGCCGTGCAGTGGAGCACAGACAGCGTCGACTGGCAGAACGTCACGCCCGAAAAAATGAAGGAGCGCGTCGTCTCCGGCGCGTTCCCCGGGGCGATACTGCTCTTCCACCTCGGCAAAGAGAACACCCTCGAGGCGCTCCCCGGTATGATCGCCGCCCTGAAGGCGGCGGATTACGAATTCGTGCCCGTGGAGGAGCTGCTGCTCACAGGGGATACGTTCGTGGACGCGAACGGCTGCCAGAGGGCGGCGGCGGCGTCTTCGCCGCCGCAGTGAAATCGCAGCCTTTGGCCGCGGTGAAATCGCAGCCGTTGGCCGCGGTGAAATCGCCGCTTTCGCGGCGGTGAAATATCGCCGCTTTCGCGGCGGATGCTTCGGGGCCTGCGCCCGGCATTTTAACGCGGCTTCGCCGCGTGCGTGTCCGCGCCGCCGCCATGCGCACGTCGTTCCCCAAGCCGCACGGCGGCTCACTTCCTCCGTAGGGCACGTCGTCCCCGACGTGCCGCCCCGCTTCCCGTGCACACGTCGTTCCCCAAAGCGAACAAGAGGAGGGCCCGTCCTTGTCAAACTGTAACATCCATAGTATTATAAGAATCAGACCGCCATTCTTATTTTGTCGATCCCATTGAATTGACGCTGTTACGCGTCTTTTGATTGGAAGCTCATGAATAGTTCGGGATGAAGAGAAGGCGTTCAGCGGGCAGTATGGACCGATGGGGGAGCTGCTTGCCGAGCGGGATATGACGTACTTTCTTTTGACCGGAGAAAACATGGACGACGCAAAATAAAACAGCGCGCCCGTCGGCCGGCTCTATTGTTAAAGTTATGTTATATCTCTTGTGAACAAACGGTAAAGTTATCGGATTTTTGATGAACAATGTCACAAAGCTGTTGTGTTTTACTACATTTTTCTGTAAAATGTCTGATAGTTTGTATAAAACAACGAAGAGAAGAGGAGAGAGAATACAATGGCTGATTATCCCATCACCCATCTGCCGCGCGCGGCGTTCCCGGAGGAAGCGGGTCTTTCTTCGCGCAAGCTGCAGGCGTTTCTGCACGATCTGGACCGCATGGGCCTGAACATGCACACCGTTATGGTGACCCGCGGGGGCAAGGTGGCGCTGGAATGCGCCTGGGCGCCCTTCGATCTTTCGATCCCGCACACCATGTTCTCGTTTTCCAAGCAGGTGACGAGCATCGCCGTGGGCTTTTGCGTGAGCGAGGGGCTGCTGAGCCTGAGCGACCCCGTGAGCAAGTACTTCCCCTATAATTCCGGCGACGACAAGCACGACGCGCTCAACGAGGGCATTACGGTCTACGACCTGATCACCCAGCGCTCGGGCAAGAACATCTCGATCTTCACGACGAACAACGAGAAGAACGAGTGGCTCAACAACTGGCTTTCGGCCCCCTTCAAGGGCAAAACGGGCGAGAGCTTCAACTACCTGAGCGAGAACATCTACATGCTCTCCCGCCTTGTCACCAAGGTCTCGGGCCAGAGCCTGACGGAGTTCTTAACGCCCCGCCTTTTCGAGCCGCTGGGCATCGAGGTGCCGTACTGGGAGCACGACCACAACGGCTTTGACGCCGGCGGCTGGGGCGCGTTCCTCAAAACCGAGGATATGGCGAAGCTGGGCGTGTGCTTCCTGAACATGGGCGAATACGACGGCAAACAGGTCATCCCGGCGGAGTGGATCACCCAGTCCACCACCCGCCATCTTGAAAAGGTGCCGCCCACGTTCACCGATCCGCTGGGCTACGGCTTCCAGCTCTTCATCCAGCCCGAGTTCCGCGGCACGTATTCTTTCAACGGGCTTTACACGCAGTTCAACATCATGTATCCGAAGTACGACGCGGTCTTCACCTGCACGGCGGGCGAGCTGCGCGAGGCGGATTTCCTGCACACGGTGCATAAGCACTTCCCGGGCGTGTTCACCGAGGATTATGAACGGGACGAAGCGGGCGAGCAGATCCTCTGCGATTACGTCAAAAAAATGGCGGACCGCCGCCCGCCCATGGCGCGCCGCCGCCCCGAGATCGAGGCGCAGATCAACGGCCGCGAGATCCGCACCACCGGCCGCAAGAACGCGAGCGTGCTGGGCTCCGGCAACAACTTCATGCTCTCGGCCCGCGCGGGCAAGATCAACTCCATCCGCTTCCACTTCAGCGAAGACGCGCTGCAGGTGGAGTTCACCGAGAAGAACAGCCCCAGATCCGTTGTGAACGTCGGCCTCGACGGCGAGTATCTCTTCAGCGAGATCAAGCTCTCCGAGCTCACCGTGCCGGTCGCGAGCTACGGTACCTGGGATACCGAGAACATCTTCAAGCTCACCGTTGTGCCGCAGAACATGGCGCAGTCGAGGGAGTTCTACTTCCACTTCCTGCCCGCGGGCGTGGTGCACGTCACGAGCAAGGCCGTGCCGGGCTTCAAGGATCTCTTCGAGTTCTACCTGCAGTTCAACGGCATGGTCATGAACGAGCCCCTGCGCAAGACCTGCACCGCCGCCGCCGCCCTCGTGAGCCTCGGCCTCGACCCCAACTTCTACGGCGTGATCAAATAAACCGTTTTATCACGGTCCCCGCCTTTACGGCGGGGATCGTTCTTTTAAAGACGAAAGATGAAAGATGAAAGACGAAAGAGCGAAAGGGGAAGAAGCGGCCGGCTTTACGGCGGGGATCGGTTTTTAAAGACGAAAGATGAAAGATGAAAGATGAAAGACGAAAGAGAGAAAGGGGAAGAAGCAGCCGGCTTTACGGCGGGGATCGGTTTTTAAAGACGAAAGATGAAAGATGAAAGACGAAAGAGCGAAAGGGGAAGAAACGGCCGGTTTTACGGCTTGCGGATTCGTTCCATGCGTGAGCTTGTGCCGCAATCCTTGAGAAGTGATCTTCTTTATGATACGATCGTTTGTGAAATGCTCAAGGACGGGTTTCCGGTCCCGCAGACGGAAGAAGCGGCGAAAATGATCAAAAACGGACCTGTTGCCGAAGGCCTGTTCCGGGAGGGCCTTTTCCTGATCGCCGATCCGTACATAGAGGCGCATTCCGACGAGGGGATCGAAGTGGGATTTTTCAAAACAGGTTTTTACCTGTTGACGCCGGATGCCGATGGGCTCACCTTTTCGGATATATACAGCAAAGAATTACACGCCGTTTTGCAGGGTGGAGCCGGCTCGCGGGACGGTGCAACGGCGGCTCTTTTGGCAAGCCGGGATATCGCATACTTCCTTCTGGCAGGTAAACAAATAGATAAAGCATAAAGAGAGCGCGGCGCGCCGCTGTGGGTTCCTGCGTTCAGCCCCGCGGTCGTATTCCGCGACAACCGCTTCACAGAGATCGGCCCTCAGGATATCATACTCTGAACAAAAAGCGGATCTTAAGACAACGCCAAAGATGGCGCCCCGAACGGTCAAACGTCCGGGGCGCGTTGTATTTGATTTGATGATCCGAATTCAGAGAGCTGTTCCGCGAGGCGCCTGAGATCGCCGTCCCAAAGCACAGCGCTCAATAAGCCGCACGGCGGTCCCTCCCTCCGTAGGGCACGTCGTCCCCGACGTGCCGGGAGCGCGGCCGTTGGCACGGCGTTTCCTCTGAGGCGTGAAGGCCGCCGTCTC
>CADBOC010000371.1 GCA_902796175.1 Oscillospiraceae bacterium
GATGCGGGATCTCACCGACTGGGCCGCGATCTGCGACCGGATCTACGTCTGGGATTACACCACGAACTACCTGAACACCTGCTGCGTTTTCCCGGACTTCAACGTCATCCAGCAGAACGCCCGGGTCTTTTACGAAAACAGCGTGAAGGGCGTTTACGAGGAGGGCAACTACTACATCGACGGCTGCGACGCGGAATTCGGCGAGCTGCGCGGGTATATGATCGCGAAAGCCCTGCAGGATCCCTACTGCGATATGGACGCCGAGATCGACGGCTTTCTGAAGGCCTACTATGGCGCCGGCTGGAAAAAAATGAGAAAGATACTGGATCTTTTCACGGAATACGGCGGCAACGAAGCGGGACACGTGATGATCTATTCCTCTCCGGCGGACAGTCTGCGGCTCACCGACAGCCAGATCCGCAGCATAGACGCGCTGTGGGCCGCGGCAAAAGACGAAGCCGAAACGAAAGCGCAGAAGCTGAACGTCACGCGCAGCGAGCTTAGCTGGCGGTTCTGGAAGGGCAGCGTCAACAAAGGCGAGTTTTCCGTTCTCAACCCGCTTCGCTTTGACGCGCGCGAGATCCTGTTCAACGACCTGCAGCGCTTCGGCGTCAGGCAGCTCAGCGAAGGCGCCTCCGGCGATTATCTGGACTGCATCTGTGTGCGCTATGTGCCCGTGAACGAGTGGAACCAGTACGAAGCCGGCGAACCCGGCGCCGAGACGCGGCGTTTCTTCGGCAGGATCTTTGAAAAATTCGCGCCCCTGCTCAGCGCCTTCGGCTTTTACTATTACCTTTCGCAGCAGTTTGCGTCGCGTTCCGCCCCCAACTGCTGACGGCGAACGTTTCAAATAACGCGGCGGCTCCCCGAACGGAAGGTTCGGGGAGCCGTTTTGATCTTCTTTTTTTCATTTTCGCGGCGGCGGCCGCGCCTTACGGCCCGACCGTAAAGCGCAGATCCCCGTTCACACACGGGCCATCCGCGGTCACGGTTACGGTAACGGCGCCGGCGAAGTCGAGCGGCAGGTCTTCGGCAACCTCTCCGCCGCCCTCAAGCGCCGGCAGCTCCGCCTGATCGGCGCCGTTTTCGCAGGTTACGCGGATCAAGCCGCTTTCGAGCGACCCGGAGCAGCGCAGAAGATCCCGCCCGGGGTCGTCGCATTTCAGGCGGAAGACCATCGTCCCTTCAAAGGAATGAAAGCGCATATAGGCTTCCTTCGACGTGTTCGAATGCGCGAAGCCGACCGCACTGTAGCGCGAGCCCCTGCCGCAGCCTGCCGCAAAAAGCAGACACAGACACAGGGCGGCGATCCGCAGAACATGTTTTTTCACCCGAGACCGCCTCCCCCTTTTTCCGTTTCTTCCGCGATCAGGTACGCGCGGCACGGCGCGCCGTCCGCTTCTCCCAGATCCAGCGGCGCGGCGCTCAGAAAGCTTCTGCCCGAAGGGGCGTTTTCGAGCCGGATCCCCTCGAGCAGGCACACGCCCGCGCCGAGCAGGATGCGGTGCACATCGGCCGGGGCCTCCGGCGGCCCCACCGTCTGGCTCTCGTTGCCGAGAAGCCTGATCCCTGCCCCGGCGAAAACGGCGGCGGCTTCAGCCGTAACGGTGAGGTCGCCCGCAAGCAGGATCCGCTCCCCCGCGCCGGCGGCTCTCGCCGCGAGCAGGATCTCTTCCGCCCCGGCCCCGCCGAGATCCCCGGCATGGCGGGCGACAAAGCAGGGGCCGACGAAGGGCAGAAGCCCTACGGCGCCGATCCCCGCGCCCCCGTCTATAAAATGCAGCGGCGCGTCGACGTGCGTGCCGTTGTGCGCGCACATCGAAAAAGCGGTCAGGTTGCATACGCCGCCTGTCTTCAGCGAGTCGAGCGTCCGTTTTTCCGGCGCGGGATCGCCGGGGAATACGCTGCAGGAAAACAGCGGCTGTGAGATATCGATCAGCATCGTTCTTTACTCCTTTTTTTCAAACGCATCATACCGGTATCATTATGACACAGATCCGTCTCTTTTTCCACCTTTTTTTCGCGTTTCTGAGGGCCCGGACGCCCGTTCGGCCCGTTTTTCTGACCGTTGCCGGTTTCAGGCTTGACGGAGACCTGCGGTTCTGCTATCATCATAGGGAAAGAATGAAGAAAGGATCTGATCGTCATTTCCGTGTTCAAACGTCTCGCGGCGCTTCTGCCGGCCATCGCTCTGCTGCTCTCCGCCTGCGGAGCGGGCGGCGGCACAAAAACCGCAAATGCAGGCCGTGAAAGCGGCGATCTGCTGCGGGAGGCGGATCTCAGCTTTGAGCTGACCGAAAAGCAGTACCCCTATACGCTCTCCGCCCCCGGGGACGAGAAGCCCGTTTCGCTGAACGGCGGCGAGAAAACGGCTTTCTTCGACGCGATCGCCCCCCTGACGCTCCCCTTTCCTTACGAAGAGGAATACGGCACACAGGCGCTCTTCGACCGGCTCCTGTCCTATTCCGCTCCGACAGAGCATACCGGCAGCATTACGGCCGACGGCGGGCGGCTTACAAAAGAGAGCCTCCTGGCAAGCGTAAAAGCGAACAACGCGGCGTACCTCGCCGCGCCGAGGGAGAGCGGCATCTCGCTCACAAGTCTGACCGAACCGGACGACGAGCTGCTCGGGCGGCTCTGCGCGCTGATCTGCGAGACGGTCGAAGCCTACCTTGCGCGTTTTCCGGATATAGACAGGGAGCGGGTCTACTGCAATCTCGGCAATCTGAAGATCTTCCTGACGAAGGACGTGTCTCTTTCGCTGGCTTCGGTCGACAAGCATATGGTGCTGCATTTGCGCGAGAATACCCTGTCTCTCGCGGGAGCGCTGCGGGGGCGGTACGGCATACGCAATACCCTGATCCATGAGATAACGCACCTGCTGCAGCTCGCCTGTCTTTGCGAATTAAAAGAGCCGCTGGATTTCAGATGCGGGCTCTGCTGGCTTTATACAGACTGCGGCCTGAACGCGCTGAACTGGAAATGGCTGTGCGAGGGCTCCGCCGAGAAAGAGACGAGTCTCCTCACAGGCGACGATCCCCTGACCTACGAAGGCATGATCGGCTATATCGAAAGCCTGAACTACGCCACCTTCCTGGACCCCGGGCTCCCGGCGTATTACGCCGAAACGCTCTCCTTCGGCGCGGATCCCGAACGGCTCTTTTCCCTCTTCGGCTGTGAAACGCGGGAGGACCGCGTTGAGATCGCGAAGCTGATGTTTGCCGTTGAGATCATGCAGCAGACGCCGAAGGATTTCTCGAAACGCGTACAGGAGAAAACGGGGCTCGATCTTTCGGACGACAGCGTTCAGGAAGAACTCTGCTACCGCATGAAGCCGCCGGTCTGCCTGCGTTTTGCCAAAACCTTCTACCGCGCGCTAGCCAACGAGATCGAAAGAGGGAACGTGACCGAGCGCGATCTTTACGCGCTGCTGCGCGTTTACGAGGGGCTCACGGACGCGCACCTCGGTCTCTGGGAAAACCGCACGCCGGAGATCAACGAACCGTTTTATACCCTTTACAAGCAGATCCGCGCCGCCTTTTTCAAAGCCCTGCTCGATTCCGGCAGCGACGTTTCGGAGGAGCGCTATCTTGCCTTCGGATTTTTCGAAAAAGAGAACGCGATCAACGCCCCGCTCGCCTTTCTGCCGAAAGAAAAACAGACCTTTTTCTTCGACCGCGTTTCCTCCCTTGAAACCCGCAGACAGCTGTATGAGCCGACGGGGATCCGGTAACGGGGCTGACGCGTAAAAAAAGACGAAGCCGTGCGCTGCGCGCGGCGTTTTAAGACAAAAAACGAAGCGCCCCGAACGGCTCAGAACGTCCGGGGCGCTTCGTCCGGAAAGGGGCCTGATCCGGCCCCTTCTTTGTTTTTTACGCAGGCCGCTTCTCTTCGACCAGCCGGTAGAAATTCCCGATAAAGGTGGAGCCGGCGCGCCGGCCGTAGGAGATGATGCACCAGGTGTCGCTCTCAAGCGAGCCGCTGTTCTCGTCGTACTGCAGGCCCACCATCACGAAGTTCGCGTCGTTCGCCACATACCCGGCGGCGTCGTTCATCAGATCGAATACGACCGTATCCGCACCGAGCTTTTCGCGGATCGCGGGATAGGGGAAGCCACCGAGCCCGCTGCCGCCCTTGAGCAGCTCCGTAAAGGTCTCGCCGGGGCTTAAGTACGCCTTGAAGGCGTCGCCGAGCTCCAGGTAGCCCACCTCCGTCACGGTGTAGAACCTGCCGAGCCAGTCGCGCAGCAAAAGATTATCCGCAACCGAGGTCTTGGCGATAATGCCCATCACGCGGTTGTCTACGGGGCAGAAGAACTGCCGGTGCGCGATATTGAGCAGCGGGGCGACCTCTTTGGCCTCCACCGTCGGCAGATCCTCGTACCAGACGGTATACTCCTCTTCGCCCGCGTGTTCCTTTACGCCGAGGCGGTCGCCCGTCTCTTCGTTTAAGCGGATGCGCTCTTCCTCTGTCATATCCATGCCGAGGGTCAGGTACGCCATCTCATAGCCGTAGCGCACGGCCGTGGAGTGCGCGTCCGTATCCAGCCCGTCGTTGGAGAGGGAGCGGCCCGAGGTGATCGTGCCCACGTTCCCCTGAATAAAGATAAAATTCGCCCCGGCGGCGTTCACGACCTTCTCCATATAGCAGGGGAAATCGGCGCTGAGCTTTTTGTCAAAGCCCTTTCTGCCGTTTTCGTCCGTCGCCTGGTTCCAGTCGTAGCTCGCGGATTCGGGATGGCAGCCGAAGGTTGCGAGCACCGTCGGCGCAGCGCCGGAATCCGGCGTAAAGACAAGGCGGTAAAGGGTCGCGTCCACGCTCGTCGGCGGGGTGCGGTCCCATACGTAGGGCGTGATATCGAGCGCGGCGCAGGTAAGGGAGCCGGGCTCAAGCGACGCCACCGCCTGCCGCACACTCTTCACGGCGCCGTCGATCACAGCCTGCAGAAAGGTCGCGTCCACGCCGGTAACGACCTCGCTGCTGAAGATGTTCTTAACGCCTGTGAGCACGGGGCGGTTCCACACGCCCTGCGAATCGATGCCGGTGTGGATGTGCGTACAGCTCACGTTCAGGCTCACAATATTGTTCGCGGCGGCAAAGTCCGCGAGGGCTGCGCGGATCTTACGCACGTCCGCGTTTGCGAGGCCCATCGCGTCAACGGAAATGAACACGGCGATCCCGCGGCCGGAGCCGTCGTCCAGCGCAACGGCGCGGGCGACGAGATCCTCGGCGATCCCCTCTTCATCCGTATACATCTCTTTGCAGTAGATATCGGGCAGATACGCGCCCTTGGCGTAGCCCTTCTCGGCGAGATCCGCCGGCAGGATGGAGGCGCGGCCGTAGCCGAGCCGCCACCTCGCGCCCTGGGCGGGCGCGCTGAGGAAGGTCTCATGCCCCGCGTAGAAATCGCCGTATGCGTCAAGGTCGAAGTTCTCGTAAGACTTTACGGCGCTCGAGCCCGGGATCAGGGTGGAGAGCGCGCCGCCGAGCACCCCGTTGATCGTGAAGTTGCTGAGCATATTCAGGCATTTTGCGAAAAGCTGCTTGAACAGAGACAGAAAATTCTGCAGCCGGGAGGCCCCGGGATCCGTCACAAAGGTCGCGAACGGATCCGCCGCCGCGGCGGTATTTTCGCCGGAGGCAAGCGCCGTCGGCGCGAGCGTTCCGAACAGCAGACAAAGGCACAGCAGCAGCGCCGATACGGCGCGAAGCGTCTTTTTCATCGGTACGCGCTCCTTTCCTTATTCCGCCGCGTAAAACGCCTCGGTCAGCGCCCGGGCGATCAGCTCGTGCCCCATGGCGGAGGGGTGCACGCCGTCGAGCAGCCAGTAGGTCGCCGGGGCCTTTTCGGCGGCCTCGTCGAAGGCCTTCTGCAGCGGCACGAAGACGCAGCCGAATTCTTCGGCGACTGCTTTCGCGGAGGCGGCGCGTTTTTTCGTCTCGCGGTCGAACACGCCCCACGCGCCTTCGGTAGCGGGGCCGCGCAGCACGAACGGTTCCAGAACAAAGATCCTGATACCGGGGCACATCCGCGTCACTTCCTCCAGAAGCGCCCGGTAGGTGCGGCGGTATTTTTCGTCGTCCACGCCGTTTCGGTCACCCAGCTCGTGCCACACGTCGTTGATGCCGATGAGAATGCTCAGGTAATCGGGCTGCAGATTGATGAGATCGCGCTTGACACGGGAATTCAGATCCACGATCCGGTCGCCGCTGACGCCGCGGTTCAGAAAGCGGAATTCGCCGGGCCGGTCGAAGCCGACGCGCCCCGCGACAAGGGTCGGGTAGCCGTTGCCCCTGTAGTCGTCGCTGCCGCGGTCTCTGCCGGCGTCCGTGATGCTGTCGCCCTGAAATACAAACGTTTTCATATACAAAACCTCCTGTCAGATGATCATCGCACGATCTTTTCGCCGTCGAACACAAAGAAGCCGAAGCCGGAGCCGGAGGGGTTGCCGGCCTGCAGCCAGTCGGCGTAGGCGCGGCGCAGCTTTGTGTCGCGCGGCAGCTCTTCGGGCGCTAGATCGGAATACCGGCCGAACACGCGCCAGGCGTCGCCGAAGTGATGCTTTTGCTCCCAGCAGACGATCTCAAAGTCGTTCAGAAAACGGAGGATGTTGCTCTCCTTCGGCAAAAACTCGCGGTGGCGCGGATAGAGCAGCCAGGAGTTGCAGCCGAACACGACGCGGCCGTCCGGGAACATATGCTTATAGTGTTCATACGCTTCCTTATAGGAAGCGAGGCGGACTTCATCCGTCAGCGGAATGCCGGAGGAGGGGATGTGGAAGTTGATGTAGGTATCGCCCTTCACCATCCTTCTGCCGCACGAGCAGAGAAAGTCGAAAAAGTAATTGAATTCGTTCACCTCGTACTGGAATCTGCCGTAGGCGAAGCGGCGCATCTTCAGAAAGCCGTCGTTCCAGCCCGCGACGAAGGTGCCCGGCACCCCCTTGCACTCGATGCACTCGAGCAGCTTGCAGCGCAGGTCGTCGCAGCCCTTCCAAAATACGCTCTCTTCGATCCCGGCGGCATCGTACCGGGCCTTTAAGAGCTCCGCGCATTTCATGATCAGCATAAAGTGCACGGTATAGGGGCTCAGCTCCATCAGCTCCGCCAGCACGTCCATACCGGTGAGGGCGTCGCCGAGGTCCTCGGTCTCTTCGTTCATATAGGCGTTCAGGTGCTTTTCGAACCTTGCGCCGTGCTCGGGTTCTTCTTCGAGCCGTTTGCCGACCGCCAGAAACAGCTCTCTCGCCTCGTGCGGATAGGCCGCGGTCAGGGTTTCGATAAACGGGGTATTGTACTGCATACTCTGCCTCCTCTTCGGGTTTACGGAACCATATTAGCACTTTTGCGCGGCAAAGTAAACAATATTTTACGGATTTCTTGCTTTTTTCAGGTACGGATGTTACAATGGTAAAAATAAATAAAAAAAAGGAGCGTCCCAGATGGAACTGAATATCAAAGCCCTGCCCGTATCGGAAGAGAACTACGAAGAGACCATGACGGGGATCGTGGAGCCCTATCTTAAGCGCGTCGGGAAGGACGGTTTTTTTGACGGCTTCGACGGCAGGCCCATCCACTATGAGCAGTATACCCTTGAGGATCCCGTCGGAACCGTGGTGATCGTGCACGGCTTTACCGAGAGCGCCGAAAAATTCCATGAGATGAGCTACAGCTTTCTTCAGATGGGCATGAACGTGTTCGCCGTCGACAACCGCGGCCACGGCCGTTCCGCCCGCCTGAACCCCGGCGACCCCGAGACCGTCGCGGTCGGCAAATTCACCGACTACGTAAACGACCTGAACTGCTTTATGACGAAGGTCGTGCTGAAGGTCCGCCCCGACCTGCCCCGCTATCTCTACGCGCATTCGATGGGCGGCGCGATCTCGGTGCAGTACCTGCAGACCTACCCCCACGCTTTTGACAAGGCCGTGCTCTCCTCCCCCATGATCAAGGCGAACACCGCGAACCTGCCGCAGGGGCTGGTGCTCGCCATCGCCATACCGATGGTGCTGCTGGGCAAGGGCAAAAAGCGCCCGGGCTTCATGGGCGGCTTCGACCCTGCCAAGACGTGGGAAGACAGCCACGATACCAGCAAGGCGCGTTTTGACTACTACATGAAGAAACGGATCGCGGATCCCGCCCTGCAGACCTCCGCGCCCTCCTACAACTGGACCAAAGAGGCCGTGCTCGTCACCAAAAAGAATCTGGATCCCGCCCGCTGCGCGAAGATCGAATGCCCCGTGCTGCTCTGCCAGCCCGAGGAGGACGGCGCCGTGATCCCCGAGGCGGAAGAGCGCTTTGTTTCGCTGCTGCCGAACGGCCGTCTGCGCCGCTTTACGAACTGCCGGCACGAGATCTACCTGAGTGTGGACGAGACCGTGCTCGACTATCTGCAGACGATCGAGGCATTTTTGAAAAACGGTTGACAAACCGCAAAAAAATGCGTATAATGAAAAACAATTTGGGACAGCGTCTCAATTTTGAGAGGAAGATCTTTCTTTGGCAGAGTATAAAACACACCAGAAAGAAGCGCTTCTCGCCTTTCTCTGCCGGTACCGCGACACCCCCATGGATGTGGAGGAGATCGCCGCGGGGCTGAAAGAGACCGACCCGAACGCCCCCGGCAAAAGCACCGTATACCGGCTGGTCGGCCGCCTGTACGAAGAGGGAAGGCTCAAGCGTTTCGAGATACCCGGCTCCCGCGCCTATTCCTATCAGTTCGCGGGGGATCAGGCCTGCCGCCGCCACCTGCACATGAAGTGCCTCGGCTGCGGCAGACTGCTGCACATGGACGAGGCCCAGAGCCGCCGCCTGCTCGAAGAGATCAGCGGCGGCAGCGATTTTCAGGTGGACCAGGAGGAAACGACCCTCTTCGGCACCTGCGCCCGGTGCAGAGCGGGCAAACAGGATCCCTCCCACTGACGAAAGGATGCGACCGGAACATGGCACAGATCCGCTGCGAAGACCTGACCCTCGGCTACGAGGGCAGAAACGTGATCGAACATCTGAATTTTGAAGTAAACGCCGGGGATTACCTGTGTATCGTCGGCGAGAACGGCGCCGGCAAAAGCACGCTTATGAAGGCGCTGCTGGGCTTAAAGCAGCCGAGCGCCGGCAGGGTAATCTTCGGCGACGGTCTTACAAAGAACGGCGTGGGCTACCTGCCGCAGCAGACGCAGGTGCAAAAGGATTTCCCCGCGACGGTGGAGGAGATCGTGCGCACCGGCGTACTCGGCCGCGGCTCCCGTTTTCTGCCGTTTTACACCGCGAAAGAGCGGGCGTACGCCGACGCCCAGATGGAGCGCATGGGCATCACCGGGTTCCGCCGCCGCTGCTACCGGGAGCTTTCGGGCGGGCAGCAGCAGCGCGTGCTGCTGGCGCGGGCCCTTTGCGCCGCGGAAAAGATGATCCTGCTCGACGAGCCTGTGGCCGGCCTTGACCCCAAGGTAACGCAGGAGATGTACGACCTGATCGCCTCTCTCAACGGCGAGGGCGTTACGGTGATCATGGTATCGCACGATATCGCCGCCGCCGTGCACTACGCCTCGCACATCCTGCACGTAAGCCCGCTGCACATGTTCTTCGGTACGAAAGAAGCCTATCTGAACACGGAGATCGGCCGCGTATTCACCGGCAGCCGCAGCGACGCAAAGGAGGGGAACAAGAAAAATGCTTGAGGCTTTTCAGACGATCGGCTCCATGATCGCGAAATACGATTTTGTACGCAACGCCCTGATCGTGAGCGCGCTCGTCGCGCTGTGTTCC
>CADBOC010000372.1 GCA_902796175.1 Oscillospiraceae bacterium
ATCGAGCACTGCTGCAGAAAATCGGGCGTAGAACGCAGCGGCATTTCGGCCAGCGCCGCGGCGCCCCGGCCGCTCAGATATACGGAGAAGGGACGCGTTGAATCCGCGTTCACTTCGCCGGTGGCGTTCAGATGCGCGATATATCTGCCGAGCACCCAGAAAAAGCCGAGGTATTTCGCCTTCATCTCGTCGAAGCTGCCGCCGAGCTGATCGACGGTCAGAAGATCGTCCGACAGCCGCGCGCGGCGCGTGAGATACTCCGCGAAGCGGATCGCCTGATTCCCGTTCGGATTCACGATCATCTCGGGATCAAGCCTTCTGTCGCAGGAAAAGCCGTCGAGCAGCGCCGCCAGATCCGCCTGCGTGAACGCGCCGCCGGTCTCACGCGGCGTCCACATCGTTTTGAAGCACGGCGCGCGCAGCAGAGAGATCGCCGCAAGCTCCCGCCAGGCGTATCTGAAGTCGACCGGAGCCCCGATCCTTTCCCCCGCAGGGGCTTTTTCCGCGCCGCGCACGACGGAAAGCGTCGTATGCGTTTCCGAGATATCCGCCAACAGCGCGCCCTCCGCCGGCACAGAAAAGTCTTCGCTGTGCCAGCAAAAGTCCCGGCCCTGCGTCAGATACAGCAGCCGCGCTTCTTCCCGCCGGATCACGTCGGAACTGACAAGGCCATTCATGCCGGAGGACTCCCCAAGGGTACGGCACAGCCCCGCCAGGCACTTGCCCGCCCGCTCGAACAGCGCTCCGCCGGGCTTATCCGCGACCGCCGCCCGTATCCGGACGCGGGCGCACCCAGCCGCCCGCGCGGCCAGCATGCCCCACGTGAGCGTCGTCAGCAGAAACGCCTTCGCCCTTTCGGCGCTGAGGTCATTCTGTTCGGGATCCCACCATTTGACCCCCGGCGCGGCCGTACCGCGGCGGACGCTTTCGGGATCCGTGACAAGCTTTCCATCCGGAAGCGCGCGGCCCGTCACATACGGGATGTTGCGCACAATGAGTTTCTCCCCCTGCACGGCGCGGCAGGTCTGCCCGCAGCTGTCCATCCGCACAGGAAGGCTGCTCCACGCACCGAAGAGGAATTCGTTCTGCACGCGCGCCCATGCTTTTTTGCGGCTGAGACAGGCAGCGTCCGTTTCAGGGACAAGATAGGGATTGTAAACGTCATAGAGATAGCGCCCAGGGCCCGGAACGGCTTCGGGCGCGGCCTCAGCGCCGGCGGAGAATACCAGCGAAACGGAAACGGGATCCAGATCCAGACCGAGCACGCCCTCTCCCTCGCCCTCCGGCAGAGAGAGCGCCGCAGCGCCGTCGATCGCCCACACCCCTACGGGGACAGGCGCCTCGGCGACGGAGAGCGAAACGGAAAAGACGAGCGTATCGGGGAAGACCGACGCGCGCAGCACGGTAAAGCCCGACTGTGTTTCTTTCGCCTCGCCGTAGGGATCCGTCGTAACGTCGTACCGCTCCGCGTTCCCGCCGGCGATATCCGCATGAAGGCAGCCGGGCGCGACGCGGCGAAGGCTTCTGGCCTCGCCCAGCAGGCTCCCGATCTTCGGGAACACGGGGAGCTCGTCGCCAAGCTCCGCCTGGGCCCCGCCGTACAGCGCGACGAAATACTCGTTCCACGGCCGTTCGGCGGCCTTAACGAAGGGCCAGAGAGAGATATACGGCATGCACCGCTCGATCAGGATCGACTCGGCGGCATATACCTTCGACATATCGTTGCGGCTGCCGTCGATCTCCACCTCGAGCCGGACCCGGATCGAGGTCTCGTCCCCTTCGACGGTCTGAGCGGACCAGCCGACAAAGCGGAAGGTCTCGGCGGCTTCGGGCGTGAACAGATCCGGCAATACGGGCGGGATCACATAAACGGGGTATTTTTCGCCGCAGAAGCCGGAAACGGCGATCGGCGTGAGCAGACTGCCGCCGGCAGGCCCGCCGTGAGCGGCCCAGGTCTCCCCCTCGGCCGCCTGCTTCTGCTTATTCGCGGGCAGATAACACAGCAGCGCCTCGGCAAAAAAGGGCGTTGAGAAAAGCAGGGTCTGCGCCCGGTCTGAAAAATCGGGCAGAAGATCCATAAAATCATCCATAGTCCATTCCTCCTTGCATCGGGTAGATGATTTGTATTGTAACACATCGAAAATCCGGGTGTCAATCCGAAAAATATATTTCGATCCCGCTTCTTATTGCAGCTGATCCAGCCAGTCGTTCAGCAGCTTTTCGAAGGTATAAAGCGCGTAGACCGCCTCGGGGATCGGCGTCTGATCAAAATCGGAGATCTCCTTTACCCCGCGTCGGGATAAAGGACTCCAAATATATTTCTTTATCTGATCAGAAAAACGGTCCAGAACGGTATCGGGATCCGGCAGGCGCTCCTCCCGCAAAAGATACGGATCCAGAACCCCGAAAACGGTACGCATCATGTGATCGAAATACCGTTGTATCAGCTCCGGGTCCGGCTCCGGCGGCGACGCCGGAGGATCCTTTGGCTCGGCGGGCTGCGGAACAGGCGGCTCGGCCCCGTCTGATGAAAGTACGCAAAGGCCGTAAGCAACGCTTGCCGCCGCGACCTTTTCCGCCAGCACAACGCGGATCACAGCAAAACCGCTTTCTTTCGGCGCACACTCACAAAAACCGCGCGTCGCCGCGATGCCGCACATTTTCATAAATGTATCTTCGGGCACGGAAGGCAGAATGAATGCAGAGATCAAAGCGGCGGCTCCGCCGATCAGACAGACGGTATACTCTTTTGATCCGCCGCTTTGGTTCTTTTCCGCTTTGTTCACCGCCGCAAGATAACAGCCCAACGCCCAGTTCAGAGCAAGGTATTTGCAGGTCATTTCGATCGCGAAGCGGCCCAAAGGCGTTCCCTGTTGGAAGCGGGAATTGCTCAGCAGGCAGGCGGCGCTCTGAACCGCGTCAGACGACCGTTTTTTTTCAAACGGCTCGTCCGACGCTCTGACGCCGGAGAGAGCCTCCCGTAACCACCAGCGGAATTCACCGCCGTCCATCGAAGAAGCATCCCGCCTGCGAAAACCGTCAAGATCCCGTACGTGAAGCAGCGAAAGCGCGCCGATCTCTCTTCCCGCGTAGCGGATGCAGGCGGGATCCTTCGACGACTCTTTTGCCGACGGATCGCGGCCGCAGACCGTCAGATCCGTCATATGACTGCCGATATCCGCGATCAGGAACTCTTTTCCTCGCTCCGGCGTCCCGCCGGGCCGGATGAGAGCGGCGCCATCCGTCAGATACGCGGCGTTTGCCTGCGCAACGGAATACATCCGCAGCCGCAGATCTCCGCCAAGACCTGAGATACCGGCGAGCGCGGCAACAACGGCTGAATAACGCTCGGCTGCGACGGTCGGATCCTGCTCGCGAAAGGAAACGCGAAGCTCAACCTCTCTGCAGCCCGCCGTTCTCGCGGCAAGCACAGCCCACGTCAGCGGGGCAAGCAGAAATCCGGTTATATATCTGACATATCGGGCCTGATCAAAAGAACTCCATGAAAAACGCCTCAGAATATCCCTGTTGCAAAAGCGATCCTGACTGACGGTCGCCGCAAAAAAATTGTACTCCGGCACAACGGCGCGGCCGCAGAGGAAATTGCACGGTTCCCCGACTTTTCCGGCTTCGCCGGTCGCATGCATATACTGCGGATAACAGATAAAGTCAGAAAGCGGCTCCCTCAGCGAACCGAACAGATAGTAGGTCTGCAGCATTTCCCATGTCAGACGGCAGTCTTTGTACGCATCGGCGTCGGCGCGCGTCCAATACGGGTTGAACACGTCGTAGAGATACGCTCCGGGGCCGGGGACCGGACCGGGTTTGTGAGAGCCGTCCTTATCCAGAAGCATTTTGAGTGAGAAATCTCCCAAATCGAAACCGATCACGCCGGAATGCGCGCCGTTTGCCGGCAGCGGCGCCGCAAGACTGTCGTTGACCGCCCAGCAGCCGACCGGCAGCGGCGCGTCGCAATCCGGCGGCAGCACCGAGACCGTCAGATACCCGGGGAAGCGTTCGGTCCGGATCATACGGAAGCAGCGATCGGGATCCCGGGGGCCACTCCTGAACGGATCTGTCGATACGTCATAACCGACGCCGGAGGCGGTTCCGATCAGGATCCGTTCCGGTTCCCGGATCAGCCGCAGCGCCTCCCCGCTCTCTTTACGCGCCGCCTTCCCGATCCTGTCGTAGTCCGGTCGGTAACAGTCGTGTAGATCATAGGTACCCGGATGAACGGCAATATAGTACTCCCGCCATGCCGGAGCGCATACGCCCGGACCGGTTTCGGCTTTCACAAAGGGCCAGAGCGAGATATAAGGCAGAGCGGACGCGACCACGATCCCTGACGCTGTATAGGTACGCGACAGCGTATACGTCTCGCCATCCACGACGCATCTGAGGCTGACGCGAACGGCGGAGTCAAGGCCTGGCGCTGTCTCCGCCTTCCAGCCCGAGAACGTCAGCTTTCCGCTTGCGGACGCCTCCAGAAAAAACGGTTTCACCGGCGGCACGACGTAGACCGGCTGCTGCTCGCCGCAAAACCCCGTAATACGCACAGGGGTCAGCAGCCGCCCGCCGTAATCGATGCGGTAGCTCTCCCACGCGCCGGCGTATTCCTCCGGTTCCTCCGCGTTTTCGACGTCCCCGTACGGTTCATCCTGCGGAAGGTAAGACAAGAAACAGAAAAGATCGTCTTCCAGAAAATCGCCCTGCCAGATGCGCTTCTCATCCTCGTCAAGCCTCTCTGTGAACCCATTCCCCAAAAG
>CADBOC010000373.1 GCA_902796175.1 Oscillospiraceae bacterium
CGCGATCAGGATATCGAAACGCTTCGCGAGGGCGTAAAGCCGCGCCCGTTTTTCATCCGATAGCGTGACGCCCGTGGGGTTATTGGACGCAGTGATCGTATAAAGGCATTTTGCCTGCGGGTGCGCGATGAGAGCCCTTTCAAGGGCCGTAAGGTCGATCCCGTCCGCTTCGAGCGGCACGCCGACCAGCTTCGCCCCCGCCGACCGGAAGGCGTTCAGCGTACCGATGAAGGCGGGCTCCTCCGCAAGCACCGTATCCCCTTCGTTGAGGAACGTATGCGCAAAGAGGGAAAAGCCCTGCTGCGAGCCGGAGGTCACCAGGATCTGATCCTCACCGCAGTCGATCCCCTGTTTCTCTTTGAGCCGCGTTCGTATCAGTGATACCAAACGCTCCGCTCCGTTCGTTTTTCCGTACTGCAGCGCCTGCACGCTATCCGTGCGAAGTACCGTTTCGGCCGCTTTTGCCAGCGCTTTTGCCGGGAACAGCTCAGGATCGGGGTTCCCGCAGGCGAGCGAGATCACGTTCGGATCCATCCCGTAAGCGAACATATCGTCCAGCGGGCGGGGGTCGATGCCGGCCATACGCCGCGAAACCGAAAAAGAGACCATGCTTCATCCTCCTTTTTTGCCTACTTATCTGCTATGTTGGTATGATTTTATCAAAGAAAACAGCAGATGTCAAGACGGACTCCTGAAGAGGCTTGATTTATCCGCGCGACAGGGGTATAATAAAGGCGTAAGGAACCGACACGCGGAGGAAACGCTCATGCCAACGCCCAACAAGCCCCTGCCCGGCAGCCCGATCGAGGCCGGGATCGCAACCTACCTGCACCGCAAAAGCGCGGCCGCGGGCATACCGCTCTCCGGCACATTTGAACTGACTGCGCGCTGCAATTTCCGTTGCCGCATGTGCTACATCCACCGTGAGAACGGCGAGGAACTCAGAAAAACCGAGCTGGGCGCCCGGAAATGGATCGACCTCGCAAGGGCCGCTTACGACGCCGGCATGCTCTTTGTGCTGCTCACCGGCGGCGAACCGCTCATCCGCGCCGATTTTCCGGAGATATACGAAGCGCTCAGCGCGATGGGGCTGTGCGTCTCCATTAATACGAACGGGTCCCTGCTTACGGGCGATACGGCGGCGCTCCTCATAAAAAAGCCGCCGAACAAGCTGAACGTCAGCCTGTACGGCGCGTCAGAGGAAACCTATCAGAGCGTATGCGGCGGCGCGTATTATAAAACGGTAACAGAGAACATCGACCGCATGCTGGCGGCCGGCGTGCGCGTTCAGCTCAACGTAAGCCTGACCCCCGATAACGCTGGGGACGCGCCCGGGATCTTCCGCTTTGCCTCTGAAAGAAACATCGGCGTGCGCTCCACGCCCTATATGTACCCCGCCGTTCGCTGCGGGGACGAAGCCGGCTGCAACCCCGCCCGCTTCGGCGCCCGGCAGGCCGGGGTCATGCGCGCGAAGACCGAAGCGCTGCAGTTCGGCAAAGAACCGTTTCTGCGCCGGGCGGAGGCGATCGAAAACGGCTCGGCAAAATTCAGCCACCCTTGCATCGACGATCTGCAGGGCACAGGGAGCCTCTGCCGCGCCGGCAGAACGGGGTTTTGGGTGGATTGGCGCGGCAATATGAGCATGTGCGGCATGATCGAGGGCGGCGAAAGCGTAAAGGACTGGTCCTTTGCCGCATGCTGGGAGAACATAAAACGCTCGACCGGCGAGATCCGCCTGCCCGCCGCCTGTTCGGCGTGTGAAGACCGACTGCTCTGCCCCGTTTGCGCCGCCTCATGCCGCGCGGAGACCGGCGCGTTCGATCAAAAGCCCGGGTATCTCTGCGAAATGACCCGCGCCTACCGCGAAGAGGCGCTGCGCCTTGCGGGGGATATAAAAAAGACCGGGCAATAAAACCCGGCCGGCAAAAAAAGAAAAAAGCGGCTTAAAGCCGCCCGATACGTCAGATGATACCAAAGGAGCGCAGCTGTTCCAGAAAGCTTTCCACATCCGCCCGCGCCGTTTCGGGGTCTACCTCAAATTCACGGCAGACCGCCGCGAGGGCCGCCTCTTCGTCGCCGCCGTCGCTGATGGTTTGAAAGATCACGGTCGCCGACGGGGTAAGCGTGAACAGACCGTTGTATTCTGCCACAGTCTCCTCGACCGGGATCAGAAGCGTTTCGCCCGCGATGGTCCGAAGCAAAACCTTTTTTTTGATCTCCATATCTGCGCCTCACTTTCCCGTTTGCAAAAGCCTTTTTATTTTATCACACCCGTTGCGGATTGTCAATAACAGACTCGCTGACAGCTTTTTTTCTTTTTCTTATCAAAAAACCAAAATAGTTATTGATTTTTCGTTCAGCATTTGTTATAATGTTTTATTGGTATAAAGTATGAAAAAGGAGGCGCAGCCATGGCAAAACCGTACAGCAAACCGTCGATCGCGTTTCAGCCGCTGACGATGGGCATGGATCTTTCCGCCGGCTGCGCGTTCAAATCCCTGTTCGCCGAATTTATCTGCCCCGTCATGATCGAGGAATGGGGCGAGACGATCTTCACGGAAAACGTATGCGACTGGTCGAACGACGATTTTTACGTCTGCTATCATGTGCCG
>CADBOC010000374.1 GCA_902796175.1 Oscillospiraceae bacterium
GATCCCCCGGGGGCAGACGTTTTTGCAGGCGAGGGACTTGCCGCAGCCGGCGAAAACGTGCTTTTGGTACCGGCGGGCGATCTCGCGCGCGTCTTTTACGGACTGTTCGGTCAAAAGACGCGCCGCTGCGGGCACCGCCGCCATGCCGAAAAAGGATCCGCCGGCGTAAAAATTGGGGCAGACCTCCAGACACAGGCCGCAGCGGATGCATTGGGATGCCTCGTAGGCGGCAGGGAGATCGCGCTCCGAAAGCCGCGCCTCCCCCGTCAGCCACAGGCGCATGGCCTTCAGATTCTCGAAGATTACGCCGCGGTCCGCGATCAGGTCGCGCACCACGGGGAATTTGCGAAGCGGCTCCACCGATACGGTCCCCGTTTTGCTATCGGCAAGACGGGCCGAGCAGGCAAGGCGCGGGCGGCCGTCGATCACCATGGCGCAGGCGCCGCATTTCTGCTGCAGGCAGCCGCAGTCCCACGCGATGGGCGGCGCGGGCCGCCCCGCCTCGTTTACAAGGGGCTTTTCGTTCAGCGCCGTCAGCGCCGTCGCCACCGTATCAAGGGGAGAGACCGGCTCATAGAGATAGGTCTCCCACCGGCCCTCCTTTTCACCGCTTTCGCGGCGGAGAACGCGCAGCTTATACGTCATATTTTAAGCCCCCTTCAGCTTTGGCCCGAGCGTTACGCGGACCTCTCCCTCCGTAAACGCGGCGACGGTCTGCCGCCGGAACGCTTCCTCTGTCTCCGGGAAATCGGCGCGGCAATGCGCACCGCGGCTCTCTTCTCTGATAAGGGCGCTTTCGAGCATCGCCCTGCCGAACGCCAGCCGCCGCCGGTCCGTTTCATTGGCCGCCTGCGCCGCGATCGCATCGAGCGCTCCCAGCGCGGCGGAGAGCGAAGCGCCGTCCCGCACGATGCCGAGGCCCGAGAGCAGTACGTTCTTCAGCTCCTGCCGCAGACGGGGCGCGGCTTCTTCGGACGGAAAAACGCCGAGCGGTTCGACCTGCGCAGGCTCCGCCGCCGCGGCGGCGCTCTGGGCTGCGACTGAGCCGCCCCAGATCGCCCCGAGCATGGAGTTGCCGCCGAGGCGGTTCGCGCCGTGGTACCTGCAGGCGGCCTCCCCCGCGGCGAACAGCCCCCGTACGCTCGTCTCGTGCGAATCTGTCACACGCAGGCCGCCCATAAAATAGTGGATCCCGGGGGCGACCGCGACGGGCTCGGTCTTCGGATCCGTTCCGAGGTAAGAGATCAGCTCGTTTCTGAGACCGCCGAGCTTTTCCCGCCAGACCTCTTCCCCGAGCACCGTCATATCAAGAAAGACCGCGGCCCCGGGAGATTGGCGCATCCGCAGAAAGATCTCGCGGGAGATCACATCCCGCGGCGCGAGGTTCCCGTATTCCGGATAGGCTTCCTCCATAAAATAAAACGGCTTTCCGTCCTTTTGGATAAAGAGCCTGCCGCCCTCGCCTCTCGCAGCCTCGCTCACCAGCATCCGCTTGCCGGGAACGGAGACGGTGGTGGGGTGGTACTGGATCATCTCAAGGTTCGCGAATTCGGCGCCGGCGGCAAAGGCGGCGGCGCCGGCGTCCCCCGTATTGGCGGCGGAGCCCGTCGTCATCCCCGGAAAAAAGCCGCCCGGCCCCCCCGTGCAGAGGATCGTTTTTCCGGTAAAGCGCAGCGCTTCGCCGGTATAGGAATCCAGGACCTCGGCCGCGCGAAGCGCGCCGTTTTCGGTCGTCAGCGCGGTGAGCGTGTGGCGGTCCCAGCGCCGTATCAGCCCGGCCGCTTCGTATTTGCGCGCTTCGTCGATGAGCGCCGCCATCAGAACGCGGCCCGTGCCGGTCCCGGCGTAGGCGGTGCGTTTTTTCTTCTGCCCGCCGAAATTGCGCAGCAGGAGCTTTCCGTCCCTTTTGGCGAGGGGCGCGCCGAGAAGGACGAAGCGCTCCACGATCCCGGGCGCGTGGTCCGTCAGGTTTTTTACGGCGGACTCCGTCTCCAGATAACAGCCGCCGCGAAGGGTATCGGCAAGGTGTTCGGCAGGGGAATCGTTTTCGCCCATCGTATCGAGCGCGGCGTTGATCCCGCCCTCCGCCAGCACGCTCTGCGCCCGGTCTGAGGGCTGCGATGAGATCAGGTTGCATCTGACCCCGCGTTCGGCGAGGGTAACGGCGGCGGAAAGGCCCGCAAGCCCCGCCCCGACGACGTTCACACATCTTTCGCTTTGCATGGATCCCGCCCCCCTCAGTTCAGCGCCCAGCGGACGTAGTAAACGGCGAAGGCCGCCGCGAAGATCAGCAGCAGAATGCTGATCACAAAGGCCGAATCGGCGGCAAGGCCTTTGCCGCCCTTTGCCCCGAGGGCGTTCATAAAGGGCCGCACGTTCGTCAGTACGTGCAGACCGAGGGCGGCGACGAGCAGGAGCTGCGAGACCAGCCTGCCGACGGTAAACTCCCTCAGACGGAAAACCTCCGCGTTCTCATTTGTAAAGATGAACAGGTGCGTCAGCAGGGGGATCACGGCTGCAAAGCCGCTGATACGCCGCGCCCAGAATAGCCTGTTCTCTTTGAAGTATCCCGCGCCGGAACGCTTCATCGCATAAAGCGTCTGCCCCGTCAAAACGGAGGAAACGGCGATATGCGCCGCGGCGAAGCCCGCCGCCGCCCACGCGAGAAAGGGCGCGGGGGCGGCGGAGCCGCCGAACAGGCGGTTTGCGCCCATGATCGCGTGCGCGAGAAAAAACGCCAGCATGCCGGCCGCCAGAAATACGTTGAGTTTTCTCATACGAACGCCTCTCCTTCCCCCCTGATGGCGAACACGGCGGCGCGCTGAAGCGTTTCGGGCGAAAGCTTCAGCGCCCCGGCCCATTCGGCGGAGAGTACCGCCGCGTCGAAGCGCCCCGCCTCTATTTTGGAAACAAGCAGGGTCGCGTCCTCCCGGCGCAGGCGCATCTGGTTTTCGGGCAGCAGCGCCATGTAACGCTCGGCAAGCTGACGGCCGGCCTCATCCCCCGCCGCCGTCAGGCAGTCGAGGTCCTCAAAGATGATCGGCAGATCTCCTTCGCCTGTAAAAAACGACGACCAGTCTGCAAGAGAAGCCGCGTGCTTTTCGCGGTTGAGCAGAATATAAAACGCGCCGGAGGGCTGTTCCGGAACCTCCACCGTGGCGGAGGAGACCGCGTCGGCGCTCTTTGCCCCGAAGAGCGGCGCGATCAGCCCGTAAAACGGCAGCACGCCCAGCAGAAAGACCGCCGCCGCCGTGCCGGCGACGTGCGCGGCGCGTCTGAAGGCCCGTTTCATTTACTGCGCCGCCTTCGAAAGCGCGTCGTTCACGGCCTCGATGAATTCGTTGTAGCTGAGCGTCGCGCCAGAGATCGCGTCCACGCCGTCGGCAGATCCCGCCGCGACGGCGGCCTCTGCGTAGCGGTCCGCCGCCTGTACGGCCTTCTGGGCTTTAAGGCGGTTTTCCTGCGATAGTCCCGCGCCGTAGTTTTCATCCTTCAGCGTGCCGTCCGGCTCATAGAGCCGAAAGACGCAGGCGACGATCTTATTGTCCTTTACGGTGATCTCGGCCTCGCCGTAGCCCGCGCCGTTGCCGCTCTCATCCGCCTGAAACACGCTGCTTTTTCCGGTATAGGTCCCGTCCGCGAACGCCGTCGGCTTTTTGCTTTTTCCGCAGGAAGCAAGCAGCGTTGCCGCC
>CADBOC010000375.1 GCA_902796175.1 Oscillospiraceae bacterium
GAAACTAAACAGATCTGCCGACAGACGGATTATTTCATCTGTTCCTCCGCCCAATTGTATACGGACTCCAGCGCCGGGATCAGCGTTCGGCCGCGTTCGGCGAGGGCGTATTCCACCGTCGGTGGGATGGTGGCGTACTGCGTGCGTGTGATGAAGCCGTCCTGCTCCAGCTCGCGCAGGCATTTTGTCAGCATGGTGTCGGTGATGCCCACCACCTTGCGTTCCAGCTCCCGGTAGCGCAGGGTCTGGTTCTCCGCGTCCGAGATATACCATAGGATCGGCAGCTTCCACTTCTGTCCGATCAGCTCCATCGCATAGAGGATCGGGCATCGGATATCGTAGATGTTTTCGTCTTTCGGTAAGGGCTTTTTCTCCATTTTTTCTCCAAGACTATATATTATGTATCGACTAAGATTATTCTGCCTTCTTGTTTTTCTGACGTAAGCTATTATAATAGATCCTGACAGGTTTGTAAAGGGGGAATTAGCAATGGAGAAAAACAATGATTAAAATACGTCGCCGAAATGACGCTTTACAAACACCGATAAACGTGATATCATGAAAAAAACGGATCCGTTACACGTCAGCGATCAGCATGCTGTCCGTGCGTCCGTTGATCCGGCAGGGAGACGATTCAAAATGAGGATCTATGATATCATACTGAAAAAAAGAAACGGCGGAACGCTCACAAAAGAGGAGATTGCCTGTTTCATTGACGGTTACGTCAACGGCTCGGTACCCGACTACCAAGCGGCGGCGCTCTGCATGGCGATCTTTTTCCGCGGCATGACTGACGCTGAAACCGCCGCGCTTACAGACTGCATGGCTCGCTCCGGCGATATGATCGATCTGTCCCGTTTCGGCGGTCTGACAGTCGACAAGCATTCCACCGGCGGCGTGGGAGACAAAACCACGCTCATCGTCGCGCCGATCGTCGCGGCTTTGGGCGGAAAAGTAGCGAAAATGTCCGGCAGAGGACTCGGTCATACAGGCGGAACGGTCGACAAGCTCGAATCGATCCCCGGGATGCGGGTCACGATGGAACGGGAGGCTTTTCTCCGGCAGGTCGAAGCGATCGGCATAGCGGTGATCGGTCAGTCCGGCAATCTGACTCCCGCAGACAAAAAACTCTACGCGCTGCGCGACGTAACTGCAACCGTGGACTCCATCCCTCTTATCACTTCAAGCGTCATGTCAAAAAAGATCGCCGCCGGCTCAAAAAACATCGTGCTTGATGTAAAGGCGGGTTCTGGCGCTTTTATGAAAACACCGGACGACGCGCGCCTTCTCGCCCGGAATATGGTCGCCATCGGCAAGGCCTGCGGACGGAACATTACCGCCCTGATCACCGATATGAGCCGCCCGCTCGGAACGGCTGTCGGCAACGCGATCGAGGTGATCGAGGCGGCAGAAGTGCTTCGCGGCGCTTCCAAAGGCGATCTCTACGATGTTTGCGCGGCGCTCGCGACGGAGATGACCATGCTGTTTGCGGGCGTTCCCCGCGCTGTAGCAGAAAAACAGGTCGCAGACGCCATCGAAAGCGGCGCGGCTTTTGAAAAGATGAAGGAGTGGGTCTGTGCGCAGGGCGGCGATACGGCGTGGCTTGAAAGCGCGAAGTACGGCGACGGGGCCGCCTTTGCAGTACCCGTCCTCTCTCCGTCGGACGGCTTTATTACCTCCATGAACGCCGAGGCCATCGGCGCCGCGGCGGTGATCCTCGGCGCAGGGCGCAGCAAAAAAGAAGACGCGATCGATCACAGCGCAGGCATTATCGTAAAAGAAAAAACCGGCGGCGCAGTTAAAAAGGGACAGGTTCTCGCCTGCCTTTATACAAACAACGCCGCGTCTGCCCAACAGGCGAAACAGCGCTATCTAGACGCGCTGACCATCGGCCCTCAGGCGCCGGAAAAAACAGAACTGATCTTCGACATTATCAGATAAACAATACGGTCTTAAACACAGACAGACGGCTTCGGGCTTTGACCTGAAACCGTCTGCTTTCATTATTACCGGGATCCTGCGCCATAACTCGCCCCGCCTCAGACCGAACAGAGAACGATCCTGCGCTGGGTGATCTCAAATGGCGTACGTCCGTTGACCGTTTCGCGGCAGGTATCAAGCGTATGCTGCATTTTCTCCGCCATTCTTCTGATATTTTCAAGAATAACGGGGTCGCTGCCGTCGATCATCAGGGTGAAAGCGTCTTTGCCGATCTTCAGATCCCGTACCGCCCGATGCCTTTTGTGTTCGAAGAGCTGATGATCGTCGGTGATCGCCTCCAGATCATAAAGCAGCTTCGGATTGCGCGCGGCAGTCACGTCTATCTCGTCCGCAAGCCGCAGCAGCGCGGCAAGATACGGCAAACAAATGATATCGCCGTCGGGCGTGCGCAGATCTCTCGGGTAGACGCTTTCATCTTTGAGATCCGTTTTCCGGTGTCCCCTTGAGATCTGTATGACGGCTTCAAGGTGGGCTCTGCTCGGGAATTCGAAAAGCTCTGCATATTTCCGTATAAACAAACCGGAGTACTCGTTATGGAAATCGCGGATCTGTTCGGAGGGCGACGCATCCGGGTGCTTTTCAAAATAATCTCCGAAATCGATCTCACGGGAAAAGACCTCAAAGTCTTTTTTCGTGATCCCCATCCCCGTATCATGAAAATAACAGCCCGAAAGCAAAACGTATATCTCATTTTTATTGAGACGGCAAAGCTGTTCGCCGATCAGCGTATTACAGAACTGGATCACCGTGATCGAGTGAAGCTCGGAATGATCTGTATATTCGGGGAATAAAAGCTTGTAATTGGACAGTATCCTCTGAAGCGCAAAGACGCAGTCGGTAAATCTCCTGTGGAGATCGCGGTCAAGTTCATGAAGGCGGTATTCAAGGGCAAAGCTGTTTGAATCATCCGGCATTGTTCTATCCCTCTTTTTTATCTGCTCATGATCATGTAGCCATGGTCTGCGTTGA
>CADBOC010000376.1 GCA_902796175.1 Oscillospiraceae bacterium
CGCGACGGCGGCGGCGTACCCCGCGCCGAGCGACAGCCCCGCATACGCGGCGTTTTCGCTCAGAAAGGCCAGCTTCAGGTAGACAGCGCCGCCGGTGATCCCCAGGAAAAAAACCGTCAATCCTGTAACCGTCAGATACATTACGGTGTCGCAGGGGGCAAAGAGCATGATCACGCCGCCCGTACAGCAAAGGATCGCCGCCGCGGTCACAAGCGCGGCGTACCCGCGCCTTCCCTTCAGCCGGCGAAAGACCGGCGCGTGGATCAGAAAGCCGGGGATCACCGCGCACTGTAAAAAAAGATAAACAAGCTCCTGCTGCGGCTCCGTCAGAAGACCGCGCCCCGCCTGATTTCCCATCCGCAGGATCAAAAGCTGCGCCAGCATAAACGACGCGAAAAGCCCGGCGGTCATTGCCGGCTTTTTACTGTTCGGCTGAAACATCCAATACCTCCCAATCCGGTCGATCGCTTTTATTGCAAAAAAGCATTTAGGATATTGTAGCATAAACGTATTCTTTTGACAAGCAAAAACGCAGGCGGCCCCCCCCGGTTTATTCCGCCTTCTCTGCCAACATTTTGTCATTGACATATGCATGTCAGCTATTGTTTTAACGCATACTCTGTGGTATAAAGAACATAATAAAAAAAACGGAACGACAAAGGAGGCGCCTGCCCATGTTCACCGAACGGCTGAACGCGATCATGGCGGCGCTGGGGCTGAAATCTCTCACGCTTGCGAAGGAGATCGGCTGCGACCGCTCCAACATCGACCGGATCTGCAAAGGCACCCGGGTGCCGCGCCGCAACGGAAAAAGCGCCCTGCGGATCGCGCAGGCGCTGTATACCTGCGCCGACGACGCGGGCAAAACGGACGTTCTGCTGAAAACCGTCCCCTGTGAAGACGCGTCTTCGGCAGACGCTATCCGCGCCGCGGTCCTGCAGTGGCTGTTTGCGGACGAGCCGGAAGACAGCTCGCCCGGAACGCCCGCCGAAAACAAAAACGGCCTCTCTGTCTTCGGGCAGAGACTGAACGCCGTAATGGAGCTGACGGGTCTTTCCAACGCCCGTCTGGGCAGGCTGATGCATGTGGATCCCTCCTATGTCAGCCGCTTCCGGAACGGCCGACGTTCCCCTGCCGCAAACCCGCGCATGGCAGACAAGCTCTGCGAGATCCTGCTGCGGCAGGCGGACGCCTGCGGCCGGCTGCAGCCCCTCGCCGCTCTGACGCATATCCCCGAATCGGCGCTGACCGCGCAGTCGGCGGCGCGCGCGTTTCACGGCTGGCTCTTCGATATCGCGCCGGAGGATCCCTCCCCGCTGATCGCCGGGATGCTGGACCAGATCGGTTCGATCACCGAAACAAAAAAGACGCCGCTTTCCTTTGAAGCCGCCGCGCCGGCCGACGTTCTCGCCGACACAGCCCCCGTCTATCACGGACAGGCCGGACTCAGACGGGCGGTGCTGCGCTTTCTCGGCTCGGCGGCGGCAAACAAGCCGGAAAAGCTGTTTCTCTATTCCGACCAGAATATGGACTGGATGGTGGCGGATCCGTTCTTCCGCGCGCAGTGGGCTACGCTGATGTCGCTTGTCGTTACGGGCGGAACAGAGATTTGCATCATCCACAACATAGACCGCGATCTCACCGAAATGGCCGCCGCCATCAGAAGCTGGCTGCCGCTCTACCCCTCCGGCAGGATCCGCTCGTATTACAGCAGGATCCCGAACCGCGGACGTTTTTCCCATACGCTCTTCCTCTGTCCCGGCCTCGCCTGCGTTTCCGGCGCGAACGTAAGAGAGACGGAAGACGGCTTCGGGCTCTACCGATACGATACGGCCCCCGCCATACTGGCGGCGCAGGAAAAAGCCTTCCGCGCCATGCTTGAAAACGCCGGCGAGCTGGCGCACGTAGAGCAGGCGGCCGACAGCGGCGGCTTCTGCGAGCCGGATGAGACCGGTCTGACGGTACTCGGCGATACCCTTTCCCTCGCCACGATGCCGGAAGAGACGCTTTTGTCGGCGCTCTCACGCGCCGGAGCGGACCGGAAAACGCGTACACGCCTGCTCTCCCTTTGCCGGGAGGGGGCCTCCGCGCTGGCGCGGACAGCGCAGAGCGGTTTTCTGCACGAATTTATCTCCCTGCCCCCAAAGGAGGCGCTGATAAACGGCTCCGTTCCCATGGATCTGCCGGGGCTTTCCGTTTTCTATACGCGGGAGGAATTCTCAGCCCATATAAAAAACGTACTCGCCCTGTCTGAAGCGTTTCCGCAGTACCGCTTCTTCCCGCTGCCGGAGCCTGTTTTTCCGGAGATGCGGGTGCTGATCGCGGAACATACGGCCTTTGTCGCACGGCGCAGCCCCCCGGCGGTCGTCATCCGTTTTTCACACCCCACGCTCTGCCGCGCGTTTGCGGACTTCTCGGACCGCGTCCGCTCACAGTATAAACAGGACAGGCTCACGGTAAAAAACAAACTTGAGACCTGTCTGTAAAAAAGGAGGATACGCATCATGAAAAAGCTTTTCCCTGTTCTTACGGTCCTGCTGCTGGCGACCCTGCTCTTTGCCTCCTGCGGCGGCGAAAAAAAGCCGTCGGCAGAGGAGCTGAAGACCTACCGCGCGCTTTCGTGGGAGGGAACGGAGCTGACCGTTAAGCTCGGCGAAAACAAGAGCACCGGCTGCGAATGGAAGAACGCGTTCGGCGACGATTCCATCATCGATTATTCCGTCAACCGAAAATTCACCCTCTCCCAAAACGCGGCTCTGAAGGGGCAGTCCGCCGGGATCCTCTCCGCCGGCTTTGCGGGTAAAAGCGCCGGCGTCACCACGATCACCTTCACCACCCCCTGCGACTGGGAAGGCGGCACGCCGGGCTACACCTACGTTGTAACGGTAGAGGTGGCGGCGGACGGCACGATCGTGAACGCCGTCGGGGAATAAGACCGGGAGAACGGGATCGTGTTCATCCCCATTCGTCTGACAGCCGCACCGTTCTGACGGAGGCGCGGGAGAACCGGCGCAATGGCGCACGGCCGGAGACAAAGGACCCGCCCGAGCGCATCGACGGCTGCGACGTGGTCATGCTCGGCCCCCCAACCGGCGGGCGCGCGATCCCCATGCCGATCGCGACGTTTTTGGGATCCATATGAAAAAGAACGCCCGGGCGGCCCTTTCGGCTTGCCCGGCCGTTCTTTTTGGTACTGTCTGAGCGCGGCGGTCTTTTTTTAACGGTACAGCTCCGGCATCTCCGTCATACGAAGCTTTGCGCAGCCGTAAGGGATCAGCTTCACCGTCCGGGGATCCCCCGCGGGCGTTTTTGACCGGGGCGTTTTTCGCGCCACCGACCG
>CADBOC010000377.1 GCA_902796175.1 Oscillospiraceae bacterium
ACCGGCGGAGATGTTGCGGATGATGACCTCCAGCGGTACGATCTGCACCTTTTTGACGGCGGTCTCGCGCTCAGAGAGCTCCTCCACAAAGTGGGTGGGCACGCCCTCTTTTTCAAGAAGCTGCATCAGCAGGTTCGACATGCGGTTGTTCACCACGCCCTTGCCGACGATGGTGCCGCGCTTTGTGCCGTCAAAGGCGGTGGCGTCGTCTTTATACGAGACGATGACAAGGTTTTCGTCCGGGGTGGCGAACACTTTTTTTGCTTTGCCCTCATAGAGCTGTACTGTTTTTTCCATACTGTAAAACCTCCGTTATAATATCCTTTATTGATTGAATTTCGCCGTCACGGCGGCGTCCTTTGCCAGCACCTTTTCGGCGTCGGCTTTGCGTTTTGCGTCCAGCTTTGCGGCAAGGGCGGCGTCTTCCACCGCAAGGATCTCGGCCGCCAGCAGCGCGGCGTTTGCCCCGCCGTTTACCGCCACGGTCGCCACCGGGATGCCGGTGGGCATCTGCACCGTAGCCAGCAGCGCGTCCATGCCGTCGAAAACGGGCCCCCTGCAGGGAATGCCGATCACGGGCAGGGTCGTGTTGGCGGCGACCGCCCCCGCCAGATGCGCCGCCATGCCCGCGGCGGCGATCAGGACGCCGAAGCCGTTTTTGCGGGCGTTTACGGCGAAATCGCGCGCTTCTTCGGGCGTGCGGTGGGCGGAATAAACGTGGACCTCAAACGGAATGCCGAGCGAAACCAGCATATCCGTCGCTTTTTCGATCACGGGCAGGTCCGAGTCGCTGCCCATGACGATTCCGATTTTTTTCATATTGCTTCCTCCGAAAAAAGATAAAAGGCACACCCGTGGCGCTGCCATGCAAGTGTGCCCAGACGGTCGGCTGAAATGCTTTTTGCTTCCCCGCGGGAAACCGCGTTCATTCCGTCAGTCACAAAAAGCAGCACTCTGTCGAGTACGGTAAAATTGTAGCATGTTCCGGGCCGGATGGCAAGTTTTTTTCGGTTTTCCCGCCGCCTAAAAAACGACGCGGGATCCCGTGTTTTTTAGTGGATTTGCTTTATCCTTTGGTTTCGCAGTACACGCAGCGGTAAACGCCGCGTTCTCTGTCCGTCAGGCGGAACACGTGGTGCAGCTCCTGCTCGGTGGCGGTGATGCAGCGGGGATTTTTGCAGCGGATCACGTCCGTCAGCAGTTCCGGCATGCCGATGGTCTTTTTCTCGACCCGCACGCCGTTGCGGATGACGTTTACTGTGGCGCCCGGGTCCACGTACCCGATCACGTCCAGATCCACGGGGATATCCGCGTCGATCTTCATAATGTCCTTTTTGCCCATTTTGCGGCTGACGGCGTTTTTGATGATGGCCACGGGGCAGTCCGCCTGATCGAGCTTCAACAAATCGTACAGCCGCATGCTGTTGCCGGCGGTGATGTGGTCGATCACCACGCCGTTCTGAATGGAATCTATGTTCATATCGTGCCGGCCTCCTTCAAAAGCATCAGGATCAGCGCCATGCGCATGTATTTGCCGTTTTTCACCTGTTTGAAATAGCACGCGCGCGGGTCGTCGTCCACCGCCACGCTGATCTCGTTGACCCGGGGCAGGGGATGCAGCACGCACATGTCTTCTTTTGCGGTTTTCAGCTTTTCGGGCGTTAAAATATAGCTGTCCTTTAAGCGCAGGTAATCTTCTTCGTTGAAAAAGCGTTCCCGCTGCACGCGCGTCATGTAAAGGACGTCCAGCGATGGTATCACGGAGAGCAGGTCGGTGGTCTGTTCGTAGGGGATGTTTTTCCGCTTGAGCACGTCGTTTTTAACGTAGGAGGGGAGCTTTAGCTCCTCCGGCGAGATCAGCACGAAGCGCATATTTTCATAGCGTGACAGGGCGTTGATAAGGGAGTGGACGGTACGGCCGAATTTCAGGTCGCCGCACAGCCCCACGGTGAGGCCCGAAAAGCCGCCTTTTTCGCGGCGGATGGTCAACAGATCCGCCAGCGTCTGGGTGGGGTGGCAGTGGCCGCCGTCGCCGCCGTTGATCACGGGGACCGAGGCGTTGTTCGCCGCGACGAGGGCCGCGCCTTCTTTGGGGTGGCGCATGGCGATGATATCCGCGTAGCAGCTTACGGTCTTTACGGTATCGGCCACGCTCTCGCCCTTTGCGGCGGAGGAGGTGTTGCCGCCCGCCACGCTCAGCACGTTGCCGCCCAGCTCATACATCGCAGCCTCAAAGCTCAGCCGCGTGCGGGTGGAGGGCTCAAAAAAGAGAGTGGCAAGCTTTTTGCCTCGGCAGAGCTCCGCGTAGTTCGCGGGGTTTTTGATGATATCGCCCGCCGTTTCGATCAGCTCGTCGATCTCGGCGGTGGAAAGATCCAGAATGTCGATCACACTTCGCATGGGGTCCTCCTTCAGCCGATCCAGCTCTCGTCCGAGGGGTCGTTGCGGAAGCGGATGAGGCGATCCACGTCGCCGGGTTCGATGTATCCCGCCCCTGCCGCGATCTTCGCCACGCAGTCAAAATCGGTCAGCGACACGTTTTTCACGTTCGCCGCCTGCAGGCGGTCGAGCCCCTTCTGCATGCCGTAGGTGAAAATGGAGACGATCCCGAGCACCTCGGCGCCGGCTTCGCGCAGTACGTCTACTACCTCCAGCACGCTGCCGCCGGTGGAGATAAGATCCTCCACGACTACGACCTTCTGCCCCGGCTCCAGCCGGCCCTCGATCTGGTTCTTTCTGCCGTGGTCCTTCGCGCCGGAGCGGACGTACCCCATCGGCAGGCCCATCAGGTGGGCCGTGATGGCTGCGTGGGCGATGCCGGCGGTGGAGGTGCCCATCAGCGCCTCGGCGTCGGGGTAGTGTTCTTCGATCATGCTTTTGAGCCCCTCCTCCACGTCCGTGCGCACGGCGGGGTCGCTGAGCGTTAAGCGGTTGTCGCAGTAAACGGGGCTTTTGATGCCCGACGCCCATGTAAAGGGCTCGTCGGGGCGGAAAAATACGGCTTTGATCTTCAAAAGATCCAGCGCGATCTGCGTATTGAGATTCATCGTGATCATCCTTTCTCTATGCGGTGACGAAAAAACGGGACCGGCGGTCAATCATTAATCATATACATATTTTGTTGCGTAAAACACAAAGGCCAGCGCAAAGACCGAGGGGAAAAAGTTGTAGCCAAGGCCGGGCAGAATACGGCTCCAGACAGAGCCGGGGGCCGCGATGACGCAGAATAGCAGGGAAACGGCGATGCCGATGATCACAAAAAACATCCAGAGTATCGTTGAGTCGTCTTTGCATCCTTTTTCAAAATTATGCTTTGCCGTGATCAGACTCACGGGGCCGAGCAGCAGCGGAGGAATGAGCAGCAGCAGCAGATGTCGGATCAGCTCGAACGACTGCCGGTACGCGTAGACGGATACGTAATACATCATGATCGGGAACAGGAACAGATGCAGGATCGCGTGCAGCGCCGTTGCGCCCGGTGTTCCGGGGCGATCGGGCTCGTCGGGAGCTTTATCCGGTCCGCTGTCCGTCCGTTCCGGCAGGGACGGGGGCTGAGAGCCGGCGTTGGTGTGCAGGAAAGCGGCGCGTATTACCTTCTGCAGCTCCTGGTCTGTTTCCGAGATGCTGTTCACAAAGGCGAAATGGTCGGAGCTCAGGTAGTATTCAAAGGCGTCGTTGAGTTTGCACGGTTCGATCTGCATCGGAATGACCGGTTTGCGGTACGAGCACGCGCGTTCCACTTCTTTGGTGACCCATACCGAATTCTGGGCGGCGTCCGTCAGCAGCAGGATCAGACAGGAGCAGTTTTTCAGCGCTCCGGTGATCGAGCCCGCATAGTTGCTGCCGGCCGGAATGCTCTCCGGCGCGATCCAGGTCTGAACGCCGTTTTTCAGCAGCAGCCTGTTGAATTCCTGCGCTTCGGCAAGGTTTTTAGAACTGTAACTGATAAAAGCGTAACCCAAGATAAAACAGTCTCCTTTTTATCGTGTGTTCGGGGATCGGGAGATCAGTCCAGAAAATCCGAAAGACAGCGTTCGTACGCTGCCGCGGGGTCGGGGGCGGCGGTGATGGGCCTGCCCACCACGATATAGTCTGAGCCGACGCGTTTTGCTTCGGCGGGCGTCATCACGCGCTTCTGGTCGCCGACGTCGCCGTCCGCGAAGCGCACGCCGGGGGTCACGGTCAGAAAGCCCGAGCCGCATACGGTATGCACCTTTTTCGCCTCCAGGGGCGAGCAGACCACGCCGTCAAGCCCCGCCTTTTTCGCGTTTTCGGCGTAATGCGTCACCACGCGGTCGATGGGCTCTCTGATCAGCAGGTCGTTTTCCATGGCCGCCTGGTCGGTGGAGGTGAGAAGCGTTACGGCGATGAGCAGCGGGCGGGTCCCGTCGGGGCGGGTCAGGCCCTCGATCGCCGCCTGCATCATGGGGATGGTGCCGCCCGCGTGCAGGTTCGTGATATCCACGTCGAGGCGCGAGAGCACCGCCATCGCCTTTTTTACGGTGTTCGGTATGTCGTGGAGCTTGAGATCCAGAAAGATCTTATGCCCCCTGCGCTTGATCTCCCGCACAATGGCGGGGCCTTCGGCGTAGAACAGCTCCATGCCGATCTTGACAAAGGGCTTTCTGCCCTGAAAACGGTCGAGAAACGCAAAGGTCTCTTCGGCGCTCGCGAAATCACAGGCAACGATCACGTCTTTTCCCATGGTTTGTTCATCCTTTCTTCAGTTCCGAAAGCGTTTTGATCCCGTAACGGTCCATCGCCGCGGGCAGAGCCTCTATGATCTTTTTACAGGCGAAGGGGTCAGTAAGGTTCGCGGCGCCCACCTCTACGGCCGTCGCGCCCGCCGCCATCATTTCAAGTACGTCCTCGGCGGTCGCGATCCCGCCCATGCCGACGACCGGTATCTGAACGGCGCGGCAGACCTGCCACACCATTCTGAGCGCCACCGGGAACACGGCGGGGCCGGAGAGTCCGCCGGTGACGTTCGCCAAAAGCGGCTTTTTTGTTTTTAGATCGATTCGCATGCCGAGCAGGGTGTTTATAAGGCTTACGCCGTCCGCGCCCGCCGCCTCGCACGCCCGCGCGATCTGAGTGATATCCGTTACGTTGGGGCTGAGCTTTACGATCACGGGCTTTTGGGTTACGGCCTTTACGGCTTTTGTAACCTCTGCCGCGGCCGCAGGGTCGGTGCCGAAGCTCATGCCGCCGCCGTGCACGTTCGGGCAGCTTATGTTGACCTCCAGCCAGCCGACCTGCGCCTCGCGGTCCAGAAGCCGGCAGGTTTCGACGTATTCTTCCACGGAAAAGCCGCTCACGTTCGCCATGACGGGCTTATGGAAGAAGGCCCTCATGGCGGGCAGCTCCTCGGCGATCACCCGCTCGACGCCCGGGTTCTGCAGCCCTACGGCGTTGAGCATGCCGGCGGGGGTCTCCGCGATGCGCGGCGTGGGATTGCCGAAGCGGGGACGGAGGGTGGTGCCCTTAAAGGAGAACGTGCCGAGGATATCAATATCATAAAGCGCCGCGAACTCTTTGCCGTAGCCGAAGCAGCCGGAGGCCGGGATCACGGGGTTATCGAGTCTGATCCCGCAGAGATCTACGCTCAGTCTTCCCATAACAGCGCCTCCTTTTTGAAGACGGGGCCGTCTTTGCATACGCGCTTCGCCCCGTTTTTCGTCTCGATCGAACAGCCCATGCACGCGCCGAAGCCGCAGCCCATGCGCTCCTCGAGGCTCACTTCGCCGGGGAACGGGGTTTTGCAGACGGCTTTCAGCATCGGCAGGGGGCCGCAGGCGTAAAAGTAAGAGCATTCCTTCGGCAGCGCGTCCGTCACAAAGCCCTTTACGCCGTAGCTGCCGTCGACGGTCGCAACGGCGAGAGCCACGCCGAGGGCCCTGAATTCGTTTTCATAAAAAACCTCCGCCGCCGTGTTGAAGCCGAGGATCACCGACGGGCGGCGTCCCGCGGCGATCAGGCGTTTTGCCAGCAGATAGAGCGGCGGCACGCCGACGCCGCCGCCGATGAGAAGGGGGGCGTCTCCGGCGGCCGTCAGGTCGTAGCCGTTGCCGAGGCCCGTCAGGATCTGAAGTCTCTCTTCGGGGGCCAGGCGCGCCATCGCTTCCGTGCCCCGGCCGACCGTCTTATATACGAGGGTCAGCGTATCGCCCTCGCAGTCGCAGACGCTGATGGGGCGGCGCAGAAAAAAGCCCGGCAGCGAAACGTTCACGAACTGCCCCGGGGCCGTGATCTCCCCGCACGGCCCTGAAAGCAGCAGACGGTAAACGGTATCGGTGAGCGCTTCGTTTGAAAGTACGGTAAAAACGCAGTCTTGCATCCGGTCCTCCGATCAGGAATCGATGGTCGAAATGGTGAGGGTGGTCTCCTCGAGCACGTCGAGCAGCACGCGCACGGTATCGAGGGACGTAAAGATCGTCACGTTGTTCTCGGTCGCTAAGAGGCGGATCTGCTGGCCGTCGCTGGCCTCTCTCGCCGCGCCCACGTCGCGGGTGTTGAGCACGTAGGCGACGTGGCCGCGCCGGAGCGCTTCCGGAATCTCGTCGCTGCCGTCGCTGATCTTTTTCAGAATGTGGGTGCGGATGCCGTTCTCCTTCAGGTAGCGGGCCGTGCCCTCGGTGGCCTC
>CADBOC010000378.1 GCA_902796175.1 Oscillospiraceae bacterium
ACGTTTACAAATGCGCGACCTGCGACGCGACAGCAAACCGCAACGAGACCGCGGACTTTGACGAGAACAACCACGCCGGACCCATCCAGTCCCGCGGCTATACCGCCCCCACCTGCGCGCTGCCCGGCGCGACCGCCGAGGAATACTGCGAGGCCTGCGGAAACGTGACGAAGGCAAGCGAGACTATCCCTGCCACCGGCGAACACAGCTTTACCGTTTTCGTTGAGACCGTTCCGGCAAACTGCGTCGCGAAAGGCTACGACGTTTACAAATGCGCGACCTGCGACGAGACCGCAAACCTGAACGAGACCGCGGACGTGGACGCGGATAACCACCTCGGCGCGATCAGGGTGATCGGCGCGAGAGCCGCCACAGCCTCCGCCGACGGCTATACGGGCGATACCTACTGCATCGCCTGCCAGACGCGGCTCGAAGAGGGCTCCGTCATTCCGAAGACGGAGGACGGCCATACCCACAGCTTTGACACCGTGATCGGAAGCGGCGAAGCCACCTGCGGCGCCCCCGCCTATACGATCCTGCAGTGCGCCTGCGGCGAAACGCGGAAAACGGAATCCGGCGCGCCGGATCCCGATCGTCACACCGGGCCCATTGAGGTCATCGGCGCGAGAGCCGCCACAGCCTCCGCCGACGGCTACACGGGCGATACCTACTGCATCGCCTGCCGCGGCCTGATCGAAACGGGTTCCGTCATCCCGAAGACGGAGGACGGCCACACCCACAGCTTTGATACCGTGATCGAAAGCGGTGAAGCCACCTGCGTCGCCCCCGCCTACACCGTGCTGCAGTGCGAATGCGGCGAGACCCTGCGCGAGGAGACCGGCGCCCCGAACGCCGCGAACCACGCCGGCCCCATCCGCACCCTCGGCGCGAGAGCGGCGGATGAGACCCACGACGGCTACACGGGAGATACCTACTGCGCCGCCTGCGGCGCGTGCCTGCACGAAGGCAGCTTCATCGAAAAAACCGGTACCGATACGCCGGACACGCCGGATACGCCCGTAACGCCCGACGGCCCCGATACCCCCGGCAGCGACAGCCGCGTTTCCTTTATGCAGTGGCTTATCAACCTCTTCAGAAAGCTGCTTGCGCTCTTCGGCGTCGGGAAGAACGGCTCTGTCTGCTAAGACGTCGCCTGAACAAAACAGGCTGCTTTAACACTTAAACCGAAGATCCCCGAACGTTCACAGAGCGTTCGGGGATCCTCGGTTTTTTTGATTTTGATCGGAAAATCTTATTTTACGGCGTAATCCAGCACCACGGCCTTTCTCCCGGCCGGAAGCCGAACGGCATACGCGCCCTCCATCAGCGCCATGCCGGTGAATTCGGCGGGCGCGTCCGGCGAATCGGCGTCCGTCACCCGGTAGACCACCTGCGGCTGCAGGCCGCTGAAATACACCGTGAACGCCCCGGCTGCGTGGGCCTCATGCGCGTAGATCAGAGCGCAGCCGTCGGTCGCATCCCCGTACTGCATGGCGGTAAGGCCCCTCGGGTCTGTTCCGCCGAAGGAGAGCGGGAAAAAGTCTTTCATCTGCGCCTCGCGCTCGGCGCGGTAGGCGGTGAGCGCCGATACGGGCGCGCCCATCGGCACCTGCAAAATCGGCAGAATGGAGCTGCGCATGCCGTATTCGGAATCGTAATTGATAAAGGTGCCCGATACCGGCAGCCAGAAGGAAAGACCGTAGGTATGCGCCTGCGTCGCGTCGAGCAGGTCGGGACGGGTCTGGTCGCAGTTGTAATCGCTGCGCCACATGGGCACGCCGCGGCGGGTCATCTCCAGATCCAGCCGTTTGCCGCCGCTGGCGCAGTTATCCATCTGAAGGCCCGGAATCTCCGCGAACAAAGAATCGAGGTACGCGTAAAGCCCCGTGATATAGTGATTTTCGGCAAAGCCGATCCGGCCGTCCTCAAAATGCCGGTCCGCGTACCGCCAGTATTCGGCGGGTGCGTAGTTGTAATCCTGCCGGTAAACGGAAACGCCGTTTTCTTTGAGAGACGCGGCGACGTACTCGCTTAAAAAGCGGCGGGCGTCCTCGTTGCCGAGGTTATACATCACGCGCGTATTGAATTCGTCCTTCGGGGCGAGATCCACAAGCCAGCCCTCGTGCGCGCTGCCGACCTGATAGAGATAGCTGCGGCTCGTCACCCGTTCCGGCTCATACCAGAGCACCAGGCCGAGCCCGTTTTCCGCCGCGCGGTCCGAGATCGCTTTGATCCCGTCCGGGAAGCGCTCTTCGCTGACCGTCCAGTTGCCGACGCCGTCGCCCCAGTCCTCCTCGCAGCCGTCGTACCAACCGGCGTCCATCCAGTAGTTGTCGAGATAGGGATATTTGGAGGCGTCGAAACGGTCGAGGTCATAGAAGATCTCCGCCGCCGTGCGGGTGGAGCTGACGAAGAGGATATCCATGTTGTTCTGCACCGCGGGCGCGTTTTCGGGGTAAACGCAGTCCTTCACCCAGTTCCGGAAGGCGTTGAAGCCCTTCACCGGGTTTTCGTGCCGGTAGAACGTGAGAGAGACCAGCGGCGAACGGACCGTCTCATCCGGCTCCAGATACCCGCAAAGGCTCTTCTGCTTCACGCCGACGGCAAGGCCGCAGGCGCTCTGCCGGAAGGAGGCGGACCAGAGCCCGGTCCAGCCGACGCCGAGCACCGCGCCGCCTTCTGCGCCGCTCAGATTGAAGTAGGGCAGATATTCGGAGGTCGAACGCCCGTCCTCACACGAAACGGAAAAGGGCAAAAACGGAGCCGAAACGCGCAGCATCGTAAAATCCCCGGCGGCGTTGTCGCTGCCGCGGCTGAAATAGACCTTCGGACCTTCGACCGGCAGCGTGCAGCGCGCCGCGTAAAAGGAGGAGAGAATACCCGAACGCCGCTCGCCGACGTTTTGAACGGAGACCGTCCATTCGCAGGAGGCG
>CADBOC010000379.1 GCA_902796175.1 Oscillospiraceae bacterium
ACGGGGCCTCTGCCGCCGCTGTCGTCCCCCGGCACAAGGGGGCGGGGTTCGCTCCACGTTTCGCCGCCGTCGCGGCTTTCGAGCACGTACGTGACCCAGTCCGGGATCTCTTCGCCGTGCTTATAGAAGAGCAGCACGGTCCCGTCGAGCCGCAGATGCAGCACCGGGTTCCAATCCGGCACGCCGTTATCGGGCGTTAAGGGGCGCGGGGCGCTCCAGCCCCCATCCGGCGCGCGGCGGGAGAGCCATACGCACACATCCGCCGCCTTTTCGTGCCTGCCGCCGAACCACGCCGCGAGCACGCTCCCGTCGGCGAGCGGCAGCACCGTGGAAGCGTGGCAGGCGGGCGCGGCTTCCCCGGGGGCGAAGACGGTCTCTTTTTCGTAGCGTCTGATCATAGCGGATCCTCCTTTTTTTTCTATTCTATCACAGCGGGGGAGCATGGGCAAGCGCTTTTTTTGGGAAAAACCTTGCATTCCGCGCGCCGCGCGTTTATAATGTAATTGCTATTTTTTATTGCAATGAAAGGATGATCCGTATGAAACGTTCCCGAAGCGGTCTGTTCTCCCTGATCCTCGCGGCTGCGCTGCTGCTCTCGGCCCTGCTGCCGCTTACCGCCTCCGCCGCCGAAAATCTTGCGTGCGCCTACGCGCCGTGCATCGTGATACCGGGCGTATTTCAATCAGACGTGCGCTATTACGACGAGAACGGAGAAGAAATGCGCAATTCCAAGGGCGAGCCCTATTCCGGACCTTTCTTTCTTGAGGATACCGCCGACATTGTAAAACTGGCGCTCCGGCAGGCGCTGGCGCCCATCGCCCGCATGATCCTCACGCAGCGCGACCGGGAGGCCGCGGCCGCGAACGCCGTGGCGGACGTGCTTGGCGAAGCGCTGGCGGGCCGCGTGCGGGCCGACGGCGAGGGCCGCATCATCCGCGATATCCGGGCCGTAGCGTATGAGACGAGCGTCGCCGAGCTCAGCGAGTACGACCGGAATTATGTGCTGAACGCCATCCCCCTGCACGACTACGTGAACAAGGTCGGCGCGGATCACCTCTATTTCTTCTCCTACGTCTCCTTCGACAACGTCCGCTCGCTTGCAGAGCGCCTTTACGGTCTGATCCAAAAGGCCAAGGAGCAGACCGGGCACGACAAGGTGAATCTCATTCCCATCAGCCAGGGCGGCTCCATTTTCAACGCGCTGATGGGCGTGTACCGCGACAAGGGCGAAAACATGGCGGACGACGTGCACCGCGTGTGCTTCATCGTGCCGGCGGCCGACGGCACCGCGATCCTCGGCGATATCTACACCAAGGGCCTGCTCGACGACCCCGAGGCGCTCTACGGCTACATGATCCCCTCGCTGATGGACGAAGACCAGGAGTGGCTCGGCTATCTTGTGGATATCATCCTGCGCTACCTGCCGAACGCGAATGTGAACGCCATCCTTGACCGGGCGGTCTTCCGTCTGGTGGACGGGTACTTAAAGTATTCCACCTGCATGTGGGCGCTGCTGCCCTCCGCCTCTTACCCCGAGGCCCGCGAGCTCTATCTCTCGGGGCCGGAGGACGCCTACATCCGCGAGCAGACCGACTGGTTCTATGAGATCCAGAAAAACGCGCGGCAGTCCATTTTAGAGCTGCAGGCTGCCGGTATCGAGTTCTTCGACGTGGTGGACTATAACTATACCATGTATAAGATCTGCGATTCGTGGGACAAGGTGAACGCCGACGGCATCATCCAGACCGATTCCGAATCCTTCGGCGCGGTCACGGGCTGCGTGGATACGCCGCTGCCCGCGGATTACGTACAGCAGAATACCTACTGCACAGATCCCTCTCACAACCACATGGACGAGGCCCGCATCGTCGATGCGAGCACAGGGATCCTCTGCGAGCGCACCTTCTATTTCAAGGATCAGGACCACGAGCGCACGGCGGATAACGACGTGATCATACGCCTCGCGACCCGCATCATCTCCGACGATTCCTTTACGGACGTATGGAGCGACCCCGCCTACCCGCAGTTCAACTACGCCCGCAACGCCAAGCGCCTGAAAAATCTTTATAACGCGTGGAAGGACCGCGACGTTTCGTCCCTGCCCGCCGAACAGCAGGCGGCCCTCGCCGAGGCTCTTTCGAACGCCGAAACGGCGCTGGCCTCCACCGTGATGCCGACGGCGGAGTTCACGGCGGTATACGATGCGCTTTATAATCTCACCTACGAGATCGAGAACGGCGGCGCGCCCAAGGCGAAGGTGGGTAAATTCCTGCAGTTCGTCACCCGCGTGCTCAAACGCTTCAGCGAGCTGCTGCTCAAGGCCTTCG
>CADBOC010000380.1 GCA_902796175.1 Oscillospiraceae bacterium
AGGCGCATGAAGAACTGCACAGGCGTCTTTTGGCCGGACCATTGGTCCATGTAAATAACGGTGTGAGAGCCACACGTGCACGGAGTTTTAGCCACACTTCAACGGAGAAATAGCCACACTGTGCCGGTAAATAGCCACACTCAAATCCTTGACAAAAACAGAATACTACGGTATCATATAAATGCTTTTGACCACAGCGGAGGATAGGGCAACGCTGAGGAGCGACCTAAGCGCCGCCTGTGGGGATTTTAAAGCAGAGAGTGATGTCGCACGCGTCGCTCTTTTTTTGTTGTCTGCATAAGTCACCACTCTCTGCGGAAAATCACAAAGCGTTAAACCTCGGGGCGCGGGGCAGAGCCCGATGAGCCAAAGGCTCCTATAGTCGGTACATTGTTACCGTACAATGTCTATAACCGAACTGTTCAACGTCGCCGGTCAGGGTGTTCAACCTGCGCGGTCTCACTGTTCAGTTTTGCGCGGAATATTCAGCAACAGCATTCTTTCCTGTATATGGGGACATATGGTGATTACGTCCAGTTACAGAGAGGCCGCAAAAACAATCGCCTTTGAAGAGAGCGATAACGCGGTAAACGGTTCGGATCTCACAGATTTCGAAAAGCCCCGGGAGCCTGAAATATCAGCGAAAACGTTGATATAAAAAGGATCCCGGGGCATTTTTTTTGTTTTTTGTCTGCAAAAAGGCAAGGAGTATGGATCGTTATGTAACAATTCAAATCTTTCGCAGGATATCCAGCGTATGGTGCGACGCGCCGATCAGATCCTGCCGTTCGCAGATCGACAGGTGGTATTCTACCCATTTCTGAAACGTGAAATCATCCATGGCGTCTATCAAATCACGCATGTAGTTTGTAGCGCCGTCGGTCGCGACCAGCTTTTCGCGGGAAACGTTGACCCTTGCGTTCAGCGCGGCGATATCCTCCGTTCGGGCAAGCTCAAACAATTCCGCCGGCTCGCTGACGCAATGCCAGTCCGCCGTCAGCTTGTTTTCGGCGAGAACGTCCCGCAGATGCTCCTTTTGAAATACGTAAGAGACGACCGTCGGCTCGTTCATGCAGTAAGATACAAGAATATATCCCCCGCGTCTTGTGACGCGCACGGCCTGTTCGAGGGCTTTTTGCCTGTCCGCAAACGTAAACAGGTGATACATCGGTCCCAGCAGCAGCGTCAGATCAAAGCTGCAATCGGCAAAGCAGGCGAGATCCAGCGCGTTTCCCTGCAGCGCGGTGAGCGATTCGCTGCCGTCAAGCTTTTGCCGGAGTATATCAAGGTTATGCGACACAAGCTCCACCGCCGTGACGTCGAAGCGCTCTTTTGCCAGCGCAACGCTGTACCGACCCGTGCCTGCGCCGATCTCAAGAATGCGCTTTGCGTTTATCGTCGCGGCGCAGGCGTGAATGTATGCTTGCGTTGTGATATACTCCACCTGCCCGTGCCTGGAAAGCAGGCGTGCTTCTTCATCATAGTTTTCATAAAACTGTTTCAACAGTTCATCCACGATCATTTTTATCACCTTTGTTATTCTGAAAGTTCAGCCGAGGAAGAATATCCGAATACGCTTTTGTATTCCGCCTCCTTGAAACCGACAAGAACGAATCCACCGCCGATCAGGAGCGGACGCTTGACAAGCATTCCGTCGGAGGCCAGCAGGGCGAACTGTTCGTCCTCGCTCATTTCCGGCAGGCGGTCTTTCAGGTTCAGCGCCTTGTACTGCAAACCGCTGGTATTGAAGAAACGCTTCAGCGGCAGACCGCTTTTTGCGTGCCATTCCCGCAGCTCCGCTTCAGTGGGATTCTCTTCTTTGATGTTCCTGAAATCATACTGCACGCCGTGATCGTCCAGCCACTTTTGCGCTTTCCGGCAGGTGGCGCATTTCGGGTAACACACAAACAGCATCTTATTGATCCTCCGTATCTTTGTTGTCTTTTTCTTTCGGCATCGGGACGGAAAGATCGACCCAATACCGCTGCAGGTTTATTTTTTGTGTGGGTTCATATACGGTGCGCTCATAAACGCCGCCGTTGGAAAGGATCGTGCGTCGGCTTGCTTCATTGTTTGCTTTACAACTGATCAGCACCCTTTTCAGGCCGATCGATCCGCAGAAATCCAGTCCCTGCCGCAGCATCCATTTGGCGTATCCCTTCCTTCTCTCCGAAGGACGCACGGAATAACCGATATGCCCGGCGTATTTTTCAAGATAGTCGTTGAAGGAATGCCGCGCCTGCAGCATCCCCACGATCCTGCGGTCGCTTTGACGCACGCAGATAAACTGCGTCGCCTGCATCTTCCCCGGCGGGACGGTTTCGGGATCCGTATACGTTTCGATTTCCCGCAGCCATTCGGCCGGGTCGGCAAAGCGGCGCAGCGGTCCGCACCCGTCCATGGAATCGCCCGCGTCCAGAAATTCCTGCCGGTAGGCGCGGATCTCCTCAACATATTCCGCCGTCGGGACCGTGAACAGCAAATCGCCGCGATCCCGTTGCTTCCCGCCGTGCGCGTCCATGATCTTCAGCCCGAGCTCGAACGCGAGGAACACGATCTTTATTTTGTCGTCCAGCCGCGCGTTGCCCGAAAGGCTTCTCGGTTCCCACGAGGAATGATCCAGGTTATCTCCGGCGTAAAAGAACTGGAAGAATTCCGTTCCTCTGAAGTCGCACAGCGCCTGCATGCCGGCGCACTCCATTTCCACGCAGATCGCGCCCTGCCGTTTTCTGCGGGCGACCTTTTCCCGCGTTTCCCGGTAACACGCGTCCGTCGTCCATGTGATTCCCTCAACGAAAGGATAGCCGCATTCCTTCAGCACTTCTTTGAAGGCTTCTCTGTATTTTTTGTTGACCGGGATCACGTCGCCGGGGGCGGCGTAATGAAAGCTTGTTCCCTCGTCGCGGAGCGCGGCCGTGGGGATGATAACGCCGCAGTCCTCGATCGACCGGTCCAAGACCCCGCAGTTTCCAAGCAGGATCAGCCGTTTGCTGCCGATGACCATCAGATCCTCATACTGCGCGGCGCATAAGGGCTCGCCGACGTACGACTGGTAGAACGCGAAAGCGCGGCCCTTGTACGTCACCCGGTAAACCGGATTCAGGCCGACCGCGGAATGAAGGTCCGCGATCTTCTCCGCGTCAAACAGTGAAAGGACGCTGTCAAACAGCTTCCCGGAAAAGCAGGAAACCGTGATCTCCGGGAAGTTTTCCACCGGGGTAGTGACCATTGCGGGATCGATCACCGCGTTTGCCTGAGGGTCGAATTCTTCCAACAGCATTTTTGCGCCTCCTGTAAAAATGATGTGTTTCACAACTGAACGGCAGGGGCAAACGGTTTACCGGTATACCGAAGCGGGTCTCTTGTGGTTGGATGGCAACGAAATGGGGCAGCGGCATATCTATCCCTGCGGCCGCATGGGGCTGTCTTCCGATATGAAGGAGCTTGAAATCGTGAAAAACACCGCGGCGCAGCGGCCATGCGGTTTTCCGGAGGGAAACGCCGTGTCATCGTTCTGCGCCGTCGCCGCGCGGGTCGGGTATGCCCCCGCGAATCTGATCGACCGGTTATTTAATTGCCGAAGTAATAAACCGGCGCAACGATGCGCTGAGCGTTGATTATACCGGTTTTGTCCCCCGCAGGATCATGGTGACGCAAACGGTCGTATCCCATTGCCGGATCCCCGCGCGGTACAGGCGCAGGCGTTCATCGTATTTGGCGTTGACCGCATCGACGGCGGCGGCCTCATCCGGGGAGCGCATGGAGCGGATCGCTTCAAGATCGCACTGCCGGTCTGCCTCGATCATGGCCAGCGCTTTCTCCGCCGTATATTTCGGGTCGTCCGGCGTCAGGTCGATCACCGCGTAGCCGGTGCGTACGTCCTGAAAGCCGCAGCGTTCCATCGCGGCGGGGAGCTCTGCCTCCGTCATCGGGTAGCGGCAGACCTGAAGCCGGGCGAATTGATCCTCCTGATCCGGCGCGTTTTCCCAGAATTTTGTTTCTTTCGGCGCGGCCTCCAGACAGGGGGCTGCGCTTTTCAGTCCTTTTCGAGCGGAAAGGCAAAGACACACGCCGCCGGGCTTCAGCACGCGAAGCTGTTCGCCCCAGAACGCGCCGGGTTCCACGTGCTCCTGTACCGTGTTTGAAACCGTAACGTCAAAGGTTTGATCTGCAAACGGCAGCGCCGTCGCGTCGGCTTCAAGAAACGCCGCGCCCTTTACGCTTTTCTGCGCGAAGGCGACAAAGCGGCTGTCCCGGTCGATTCCGGTGACGATCGCCCGGGGGTACCATCTGAGAAGCGCCTCCGCCAGCGCCCCCGGTCCGCAGCCTATCTCAAGAATCTTCAGCGCCGCGTTCCGGTCCAGACCGAACACGGCCTGATACTGCGGGAAAAACAGATCGTCAAACCGCAGCCGTCTGCTCAGATACAGCGTCATAACGCCCTGCACGTTTTGGGACCAGAGCTCGTTCATGCCGATCCTCCCTGCTCCGCATCGGATAACGCGAGAATATCCGGCAGCATCAGCCCCATCAGGATCTCGGCGTTCGTCCAGCCCGATTCGCTGCAAAGCGGCCCCCAGCCCGCGTCGTGCGGGCAGCCGCAGGCTTCGCCGAGGTCCATGTCGAACGCGCGGCACCACGCCCCGTCCGTTTTCGGGTCGTCGGAGCGCATCTGCGTTTTCAGACAGAACGCGGAGACCTCCCGCCACAATTCACGGAATTTTATATCGCCTGTGGCGCGGTAAGCGAAGCCGAAACCGAGGGGCAGCCAGTTGACGGAGTATAACAGATCCGCCACCGGGTCGCCGTTTTCGGTCAGAAGCGAGCATTCGCCGGATGGCGTTCTCGCGCACGCGGCTTTGTATCCGGTATCCCATTCCCGGTAGCCGCCGGAGGGGTGGCGGCGCTTTAACAGATCCTCCGTCACCCGGTAGAGCATATCCCGGTGGTAAGCTTTGCCCGTCGCCATACAGAGCGCGGACAGCGGCAGGATCAGGCGGCACATCTCCTCCGTTTCGCTCTGCTCGCGTTTTGTTTCGGGGTAGAGCGCCATCAGCGTCTCAAGGCCGCGCCGGGCTGTTTCAAGGTAGTCGCGTTTTCCGCCGCAGAGAAAGGCGAGCAGCAGGGCGGCGTGGTAATAGGCGTTGTAGTGGGCGCTGTCGGTCCCGTGCTCCGCCGCCCTGAGTTCTTTCATGCCTTCTTCATCGAGGAAGGGCATATCCGTTCTCGCGACGCGGCAGCCGTCCGCCGCCGTCGTTTTTACAAGAAAATCAAGGGTGCGGCATACGTCGGGAAAGCGCGAACGGTCTCCCAGAAACAGGCATTCGTAAAGCGCCGGCAGTACGGCTCTTGCGGCGTCGTCCTGGTAGCACACCCCCCAGCCCTCCTCCGTCCAGCGCAGCATGCCGTCGAAGGGCCCCCCGCGTACCGTCATGGGGCCGAAGACAAAGTCGTACAGGTCCTGCGCCGTCCGCTTTGCAGCTTCGTCGCCGGTGAGAGCGGCGTAGAAGCGGAACGCGCCGGCGGTCTCGCCCGTGCAGTCCGTACGAACCGACTCCGCTTGGGTCTGCGTTCCGTCCGGCGCGATGTTGTGCCGCAGTCCCTCCTTCACGCCGCCTTTGCCTCCGTCCTTCAGGTTGCGCTGCAGCCAGAGCAGCCCCCGTTTGATCGCGGCCTGCCGTTCGCGCTCAAACGTTGCCGCGTCGGTGAGCTCCGCCTCAGTTCCGAAACGCAGGGGAGGGGCGGGCAGACGCGTGGGACGGCAGCCGGTGAGCCATTCGGCGATGAACGCGATCAGCCTGCTCCAGCTTTCCGTCGGGGTGAATCTGGCGCGGCGAAAATCGTGCAGAACAAAGGAAGACATCATCAGACTGTCCCCGAGCATCCAGAGCCCGGGCTCATAATCCTTCAGAAGCGTTTCTCTGTCGGCTTTCCACCGGCGGTGCGCGACGACGCGGTCTTTGTAGACGAGCAGCGGCTTCATGCCGGGGATGCGCTGGTAGGGGAGGTACATCCGGTTTGCGCCGTCGTCCAGCAGATCGCCGGCAGCAAGCCCCGGGGCGCCTCCCTCTTCCGCAGAACAGACGGATACCAGCCGCCGGGTGGTGGTATCGGCGGCCCCGGCGCAGTAGATGAGGCCGAAGCTTTTGAGCGCTTCCGCGAAGACGCGCTTTTTCTTCGTCTGCCATTCCGCTTCAAGCCGGACCCTCAGGCGCGGGTCGAGCGTGCCGCCGTTCCCGAACACGCAGAAGCTGTTAAAGGGGGAGAGGTCGGCGGAAAGAGCCTCTGAAAAGGACATCCGTATGATCTCAGCGCCGCAGCTCTCAAGCGCTTTCCCGATATCCGAACCGCTGTCGTTGAGCAGCAGGCATCTGACCGGATTTTTGATTTCTTCGGGCATGGTTGCTTCCTCCGTATTTCGTTAAGATGCTTGTACGGGATCATTTTAGCACGTTTTTCCGGAAAAGCAAAGAATAAATAGCGCGTCTGCGGCAGCGCGCAAAAAAAAAGATCCCCTTTCGGGGATCCCGGATTCAAAGAAGATACTTTCTCGGATTTTCAAAGACCACAAGATCGGCGTATGTTTCGCCGTATTGTTGCCTGAAGGTTTCCATCCCGCGTTTCAGCAGCGGCGGTCTGTGATCCGTACGGTGCGCGTCGGAGCCGATGAAATCAACAAGCCTTTCCCTTAACAGCGTATTTGCAATGCTCCTGATCCGCGGGTTCCGCTCTTCGGCGATGCTGTAGGCGTTGATCTGGATCATGGCTCCTTTCTCTTTCAGTTCCCGGGCGAGCACGACGTTCATGGGCGGGTAGCGCTCTATGTGGGCGATGATCGGGGTGTAACCGTTTTCGACCAGCGTATCGATGCAGAGGCGATATTCCTCCCTTTTGGTTTCAAAGGTGAATTCCGTAAGCACGCAGCGGGATCCTCCCATGGTCGGCAGCGTACCGTCGTTCAGCTGCCGTACGCACTGCCGGGCCGTATCCGCATAGATGCGCATCTCGCACCCGAGGCGCAGGTCGACGGGGATCTTCCGCTCAAGAACGGCTTCCCGCAGAAGCCGGAAGCTCGCCCTGACGTCTGTACACAGAAATGCTGTGCCGTGCGGCGTGGCAAAAACGGTATCGACTCCCTGCCCGGCTGCCATGCGCAGCATCTCACAGGATTCGTCTATGCCGCGGGAGCCGTCGTCTACGTCGGGAACGACGTGCATATGGATATCGGTTATAGGGGTATGCATCCGGTTTATTGATCGCCGGTCCCGGCGTAGAATTCCGTAGCGGTACGGTTTGCCTGGATCAGCACGGAGCTCTGGTTGAACACGGAGATCATCTCATCGGCGGCCTTATGGACGGCTTCGGCGTTCGTATCGCTGAGATAGATCACGAGCGTATACTCGCTAAATACCGTATCTCCGTCGATCCATCCGCCGTTTGCCTCCTGAATGGTGTATCCGCCGAAATGACGAAGCAGGATCTCTTCCGCTTTTTCTTTTGCTTCTTCAGGTGAAAAAACGGGTTCGTTCGTGTCTTTGTCGTTGGTGCCGAGATACAGCACATACTGAATGTCTTCCTCTTTGGCCTGTTCGGTGACCTCGGCGGTTTCTTCCGGCGCATTCTCTGCGGAGTTGAAGGAAAACAGCTTCAGCGAGATGGAAACACAGGATACGATCAGCGCGAGGATCGAAAGGATCAGAATGACGGCGCCCTGTTTTTTTGACATGTTTTTTCCCTCCTTAAACGGAACTTCGGAGCGCGGAAGACCGCTGCCTGATCTGCGTCCCGATCGTTCACAGTTGTCGACTGTATTATAGCGCATTCCGCGCGGGTTCGCAAGTGCATTTTCGCGTGGCGCGAAAGGCGTTTGTATCGTTAGAGGTCAAAAATGCCGCTTATTAAAACACTTTGCGGTTATTTCGTTGTCGCCGTATGGATTTTTCCAACACCAAAGGGATGGCTGAGCGAACTGGTCTTCCGGGGCATAGGCGCAAATGCAATCCTTTTTGTAAAACGCGACCAACTCTTCCATGTCAGAAAAACATTCGCCCGTACCCATTTATAATTAAAAACGCGAAGCGTTTTCTGACATTTCTCATTGCTAACTTCTCACTTCTCACTTTTTCACCGCACGAGATATCGCCATTGTCCGTTGTGATCGTCCTGATCGTGCATCTCTTTCAGATAACATTCATAAACGCGCTCGGTAGTGCCGTATTCATCCGTGGTGACGAGGTGACAATAATAGTTATGTAAACGGTATATGAGGATTTGCATGCATAAGTACTCCTTTCAGAAATGAAAAAAGCCCTGCTCTCAGGATGAAGGCAGGGCGGTGAAGAGAATGGTTATTTTGGCGTGAGAGTGTCGGGGTGTCGGTGAGGTGTCCGCAACGTTTATTTTTGCGTTGGAGAATGAGCAAGACTTTGCTGGCGAAAAGTCGAAAGGGTAAATATTGTGTGCGTCACGGCGCTCGTACGGCTCCGGAACGCACATATTTGCGGAGCGCAGAAATCCCAGGAAAACCTTGCTGAAAAAGAAAAACCACCGGAAAATTTCCCAGTGGTTTTCATGGTCGGAGTGACGGGATTCGAACCCACGACCTCTTGGTCCCGAACCAAGCGCACTACCAAACTGTGCCA
>CADBOC010000381.1 GCA_902796175.1 Oscillospiraceae bacterium
CTGTCCTCCGCCAGAACGACGACGGCGCCGTCTTTTGAAATACATCTGACAAGCTCTCCCATTTTATGCTGCCGGGCTTAAAAAGCCCTTTATCCTTTCTGTGATCTCAGCGCGGCAAAGCAGACGCGCTCTTCAAACTGCCCCGGCGCTTCAAACGTCAGATCCCCGTATACGGAGACAGAGTCGAAGCCCGCCTCTTTCAGAAGCGCGGCGACGGAGTCGGCGGGGTAGGCGCGTTCGGTCACCGTATCGCTCGACCTGCTGTAGCGGCCGTCCTCTCCCCGCGTGAATATATCAAGAAACATCTCCACGGTATCCGTGTCGGCGTCCAGTTCATTCTGCCATACGAGATAGGCGCCCGCCTCTTCGAATACAAAGGTGCTGTCGCCGAGGCTCTCGCGGTGTTTGAAGGGCGTATTCATGTCAAACACAAATACGCCGCCGGGCTCCGTAAACAGCGCCACGCGTTTGAAAGCGGCGAGCAGATCCGCCTCGGTCAGCAGGTGGTTCACTGCGTCGAGACTCGCCACGGTCGCCTTCACCGTTCCGTACAGATCGAGCGCGCGCATGCCCTGACATAAAAAAAGGACCCTGTCTTTTCCGGTTGAGAGTTTCTCTCTCGCAAGCGTCAGCATTTCGGGGGAGATATCGGCGGCGATCACGTCGAACCCCGCCCGCAGATAATAGGGGATCATGGCCCCTGTACCGCAGCCGAGATCCAGCAGAATGCCGCCGTCAACGCCGGCGCCGGCCAGCAGCGCCAGATAATACGCCGCCCGCTCACGCCGTTCCTCTTCCGTAAAAAAGAGATCGTAAACCGACGCAAATCCTTCGTTGTACGACATATTATCTGTTGAAAACGATGTCGTACCCGCCGGCGCCGTAGGCGAGCGAACGGTTCACACGGCTGATGGTCGCCGTGGAAGCGCCGGTTTTCGCGACGATGTCGTTATATACCATTTTCTCGGAGAGCATTTTCGCCACCGCGAGGCGCTGCGCCAGCGCGCGCACCTCCTGCACCGTACACAGGTCCTCAAAAAAAGCATAACACTCTTCCGCGTTTCTGAGTTTCAGGATACACTCGATCAAAAAATCGGTATTCTCATCTTTGATTCGACTTTCCAAGGCCAAAAAAGCTCCTTTAGCTGTGTTGTGACAAATATTTTAACACACTGAAGAAGAAAAGTAAAGCAAAAAAGGCGCTTTGCCGCTTGAAAAATATGAAAATGATGCTATAATTAAATTATTTATGAGAAAGGACAGGGCTTTGCATAAGCCGGGGATCCGTATGAAATACTATATCACGACAGCCATCGCGTATACATCCAAAAAACCGCACATCGGCAACTCCTACGAGATCGTTCTCACCGACGCCATCGCGCGGTTCAGACGTCTGCAGGGATACGACGTGTATTTCTGCACCGGGACCGACGAGCACGGGCAGAAGATCGAGGAGCTCGCGAAGGCGGAGGGCGTAACGCCGAAAGAACACGTCGACCGCGTCGCCGGTGAGATCCGCGCCATCTGCGATCTGCTGAATACGACCTACGACCGCTTTATCCGCACGACAGACGCGGACCACGAAGCGGCGGTACAGAGCATTTTCAAGCGTCTTTACGACAAGGGCGATATCTACAAGGGCGAATATGAGGGCAATTACTGCGTTCCCTGCGAAAGCTTTTTTACCGACGCCCAGTTAAAGGACGGAAAATGCCCCGATTGCGGCAGACCCGTGACCCGCGCGAAAGAAGAGGCGTATTTCTTCCGTCTTTCCAAATACCAGCGTCAGCTTGAGGAGTATATCGAGAGCCATCCCGATTTTATCTATCCCGAAGCGCGCAAAAACGAGATGCTCAACAACTTCATCCGCCCGGGCCTGCAGGATCTGTGCGTATCACGCACCTCCTTTCGCTGGGGCATCCCCGTGCCGTTCGACGACAGGCACGTGATCTACGTCTGGATCGACGCGCTCTCGAACTACATCACGGCGCTGGGCTACCGTGCGGACGGCAGCAGCGATCTGTATAAAAAATACTGGCCCGCGGACGTGCACATCGTAGGCAAGGATATCGTGCGCTTCCACACGATCTACTGGCCGATCATGCTCATGGCGCTCGGCGAGCCGCTGCCGAAAAAGGTATACGGCCACCCCTGGCTGCTCTTCGGCGAGGATAAGATGAGCAAATCCAAGGGCAATGTGATCTACGCGGACGAGCTCGTGGAACGCTTCGGCACAGACGCGGTGCGCTATTACCTGCTGAGCGAAATGCCGCACGCCTCCGACGGCTCCATCTCTTACGCCGAGATGATCGACCGCTTCAATTCCGACCTCGCGAACACGCTCGGCAATCTTGTGAACCGCACCGTCGCCATGACGAACCAGTATTTCGGCGGGATCCTCCCCTGCCGCAGCGAAGCGGACGACGCGGTCGACCTGCCCTTCAAGCGCGATATTGAAGCCGTTCTGCCCGCCGAGGCCGCCGCGTTCGACGCGTTCAAGATCGCGGACGCGCTCGAGGCCGTGATCGGCGGGGCGAAACGCAGCAACAAGTACATCGACGAAACGCAGCCCTGGGCGCTCGCGAAGGATCCGGAGAAAAAAGCGAGGCTTTCCACCGTTCTCTATAACCTGATCGAGGCGATCCGCATCATCGCGGTGGAGCTTTCGCCCTTTATGCCCGAAACCACAGACAGGATCCTGGCGCAGATCGGAACAGACCTGAAAAGCTATGAGAGCATTCAGCGCTTCGGCGGGCTGGAGCCCGGCTTTCGCGTCGGCGAGGCGCAGCCGCTGTTTGTACGCATCAACGCGCCGCAGCTGCTCAAAGAGATCGAGGCAGAGATGCGTGAAAAGACCCGGGCCGCGAAATGCGCCGCTCAGATCGCGGGCGTAGCGAAGATCGGCGTCGACGACTTTGCGAAGGTCGATCTGCGCGTGGCCGGGATCATGACCGCCGAACGCGTGAAAGGCGCAAAAAAGCTGCTGAAGCTCACGCTGGATCTCGGCAGCGAAACCAGGACCGTCGTTTCCGGCATCGCGAAGCAGTATAAGCCTGAGGAGCTGATCGGCAGACGCGTGATCATGGTATCGAACCTGCAGCCCGCCGTGATCGGAAAAATCGAAAGCCAGGGCATGATCCTTGCCGCCGACGCGGGAGAAGACGACGTAAGGCTTATCTTCGCGGACGGTATCCCCCTCGGCTCTCAGGTAAAGTAAATGCTTCGGAACATTACGGATACGCACGCGCACTATCAGGACGCGCGCTTTGATGAAGACAGAGACGAGGTCCTGGCCGGTCTGCCCCAAAAGGGCGTTTGCCGGGTGATCAACTGCGGCACCGACATTCCTTCTTCCGTTGAAAGCATGCGGCTTGCCCAACGGTATGATCACGTTTTTTTCGCCGCCGGCGTACATCCCGAGGATTGCGCCGGACCGGCGGAGAACGTGGATCTGACCGCCCTCAGGGGGCTGCTGACGCATGAAAAATGCGTCGCGGTCGGCGAGATCGGGCTCGATTACTACTGGCAGGAGGTACCGCGGGACCTGCAGAACCGATTTTTTGAGGCGCAGCTCCTGCTCGCAAACGACTTGGACCTGCCCGTGATCGTCCACGACCGCGAGGCGCACGGCGATACGCTTGCCGCGCTCAAAGCCCATTCGCCGCGCGGCGTTCTGCACTGCTACTCCGGCAGCCGCGAAACGATGCGTGAGCTTCTGAAGCTCGGCATGTACATCGGCGTCGGCGGCGCGGTCACCTTCAAAAACGCAAAAAAAACCGTTGAGATCGCGAAAGAGGTTCCGCTTGACCGTCTGCTGATCGAAACCGACTGCCCGTATATGGCGCCGACGCCCTTCCGGGGCAAACGGAACGATTCCTCGCTTTTGCCCTATGTGCTTGAGACGGTCGCCGGCCTGCGCGGCATTTCCCCGCAGGCGCTCGCCGATCAGACGGCCGAAAACGCGGACCGCCTCTTTTTTTCATCCCGCGCGCATAGCTGA
>CADBOC010000382.1 GCA_902796175.1 Oscillospiraceae bacterium
CTCGATCCATTGCAACTATACACTCTTGTTCTTGTCCACAGCTTGGGGTGTTGCACTTTTTGACTGTCCATTTTTGTGGGACTGTCTACAAGTCTTCATTTTTTGCTGTGTCCATTTTCATGGGTATAGTTTAACTTCTCACTTCTACCTTCTCACTTCTAACTTCTCACTTCTCATAGAGCGCCGGGTAGCGGCGGCGGTCAACGCCCGCAAGAACGGCCGAGAGCGCCATGGCGGCGGAAAGCGCCGCAAACACCGCGATCCACGCGGGAAAGCGCCCGACGGTATCGTAGAGCCGTCCGACGCCGAGATTTACGACGCCGTTCACCGCCGTACCGAGAACGGACGAAAAACCGTTAACACGTCCCCTGTGGCTGGCGGGGCAGCGGTTCGACAGGTAGGGCCCTTCAGCAACGGTGGAAAGGATCTCGCCCCAGGTAAACAGCAGCATGCTGACGTAATAGACGGGTACGCGCCCGAGGAAAAACAGAAACAGCACATAGCCGACCGTGACGAGCGCCTGCCCGGAGAACAGCTTTTTCACATCCGGCAGACGGGAGGTAAGACGGGTGATCAGCGGCGTAAACAGCACCACAACAACGCAGTTGAGGGACGATACGGTGCCGAAAAGCACCGCGCCGTTCTCACCGTGCGCCGCGCCCATATCGAGGGGCATCAGATAGTTATACTGGCCGTAAGCGGCGTAATACAGCGCCGCGCTTAACAGATAGATCAGCAGCGCCGGGCTCTCGCGCAAAACCGAGAGCAGCGGCGTTTTTTCGCGCCCCGCCTGATACCCGGCGGCGGGGTCCGTATCCTCCACAGGCGTGATATCCCGCACCAGCAGCACGATCAGCAGGGTGGAGCAGCCGATGGCCGCCCCGCTGATAAAAAACGAAAGCGGCAGATGGTCCTTGAACAGAATCCCGGCGATCGTCGGCGATAACACAAGGCCGAGGTTCATACCGAGGTACTCCAGCGAATAGGCGCGGGCGCGGTCCGCCGTACAGGTCAGGTCCGCGAAAAGCGCGTTGTAGGCCGGGTATTCCATGCTCTGCGCGATGGAAGCCGCGAGCATCAAGTAAACGCAGCCCCAGCCGACGGGCAGGGCCGACGCGATCAGGTAGCACAAAACCGAAACACAGTCGCAGCATACGATGATGCGCTTTTTGTTGAGGCGGTCCGCGAGTCTGCCGCCGAGGAGATTCGCCGGGATCATGATCACGGAAGCCGCGGTCATATATACGGCGATGGAGGCGGCTTCCAGCCCCAGCTTTACGCTGAGGATCATGGTGAGCATCGGCCAGACCATGGAGCCGAGATTCGTGACGATGCGGCCGAAAAACAGAACGTAGATCTCGCGTCTGAGACCCTGATACTGAGAGAGCAGACTTTTTATCATAGCAATCGGTCGAGCGCCCGTATAAACGGGACGTGGGCGGCGACGTCGTGCACGCGCAGGATCACGGCGCCGGCGGCCGCGGCGGCGGCGTTCGCGGCAAGGGTGCCGTAAAGCCTGTCCCCCGGGTCCGTCTCGCCCGAGAGCGCGCCGACGAAGCGTTTGCGCGAGAGCGCGGCCAGCAGCGGCCTGCCGCTGGTATCGAGCGTTCCGAGCCCCTTCAGCAGCTCCAGATTCTGCGCCGCGTCTTTGCAGAAGCCGAAGCCGGGGTCGAGGCAGAGCTGTTCCTTTTCCACCCCGAACGCCTCGGCGGCGGCGAGAGAACCGTAAAAAAAGCGCTGCACGTCAGCCAGAACGCCGCCCTCGTACACGGGAACGGCTTCGGTCGGGAGCCCCGCCGGCCCCGTGTGCGTCACGATCCACCCGGCACCCGTCCCGCGGACCACCTCCGCCATTTCGGGCGAGACCACGCCCGATACGTCGTTCACGATCGCAGCGCCGCAGGAGAGCGCGAAGCGCGCGACACAGGGCCGGTAGGTATCCACCGAGATCGGAATATCCACGGCCGAGCGCACCGCCGCAAAAACGGCGGAAAGCCTTTTGAGCTCCTCCGCTTCAGAGGCGCGTTCGCCGCCGGGCCTTGTGGAGCATGCGCCGACGTCGATCAGATCCGCCCCCGCCGCCTGCATTTCGGCCGCGCGGCGGGCGGCGCTTTCGGGCGACAGAAACAGACCGCCGTCCGAAAACGAATCCGGCGTTACGTTGAGTATGCCCATGATCAGCGTTCTGTCTCCGAGCGTCAGCGTTCCCGACGCGGTCTTCAAACGCATCATCCGTCTCATCCTTTCTTTTTTCGTACATCTTACACCAGACGCGAAAAAAAATCAACGGGAATTTGCCTCACCCGATTGCAATGCCGAAACAAATCCGTTACAATGTAATACAGAATCATAAAAAAAAGGAAGGCTATTCTATGAAAGCAGTCATCAGCGTAACAGGCAGAGACAACGTGGGCATCATCGCGGGCGTGAGCGCCCTTTGCGCCGAACACGGCGCGAACATACTCGACATCACCCAGAGCGTGTTAAGCGAATACTTCGCCATGATCATGCTCGCGGAGATCGATTCGCTCAACGTGCCGTTCTCGCAGTTTGTGGACGAGCTGGCCGATTACGGCAGGTCGAAGGCCCTCGAGATCCACACCATGCATGAGGATATCTTCAACACCATGCATCACATCTGAAGAGGGCGGGCAAAATGATCAACACGGCTGATATTCTCGAAACCATCAATATGATCCGGGAAGAAAACCTGGATATACGCACCATCACCATGGGCGTTTCTCTGCTCGACTGCGCCGCCGGTTCGCCGGAACTGACGGCGGCAAAGGTCTACGACAAGATCACGAAGCGGGCCGAACGCCTTGTTTCGGTCGGCGAGGAGATCGAAAAGCAGTACGGCGTGCCGATCGTGAACAAGCGCATCAGCGTTACGCCCGTATCGCTCATCGGCGGCGCGTTCGGCGAAGAGGCCTACGTAAAGCTCGCCGAAACGCTGGACCGCGCGGCGAAGAACCTCGGCGTGAACTTTATCGGCGGTTTTTCGGCGCTGGTCGAAAAGGGCGCGACCGCGGGCGCGGCGCAGCTCATCAGGGCGATACCCGAAGCGCTCAGCAAAACGCAGCTTGTCTGCTCGAGCGTGAACGTGGCCTCCACAAAAGCCGGCATCAACATGAATGCCGTCAGCGAAATGGGGCATATTATCAAAGAGACGGCGCGCCTGACCGCCGAGCGGGACGCCATCGGCTGCGCGAAGCTCGTTGTGTTCGCGAATGTGCCGCAGGATAATCCCTTTATGGCCGGCGCGTTCCACGGCGTGGGCGAGCCGGAGTGCGTGATCAACGTGGGCGTTTCCGGCCCCGGGGTCGTTTCGAGCGCCATACGCAGGGCCGGCGACTGCGATCTTTCAGCCCTCGCGGAGCTTATAAAGCGCACGGCGTTCAAGATCACGCGCGTGGGGCAGCTTGTTGCGGGCGAGGCCGCGAAGCGGCTCGGCGTACCCTTCGGCATCGTGGATCTCTCTTTGGCGCCGACCCCCGCCGTAGGGGATTCCGTCGCGAGGATCCTGGAAGAGATGGGGCTGGAGGTCACTGGCGCGCACGGCACCACCGCCGCCCTCGCCATGCTCAACGACGCGGTAAAAAAAGGCGGCGTGATGGCAAGCTCGCAGGTGGGCGGCCTTTCGGGCGCGTTCATCCCCGTATCGGAGGACGAGGGCATGATCGCGGCGGTGAGAGGCGGCTCTCTCACGATCGAAAAGCTGGAGGCGATGACCGCGGTATGCTCCGTAGGGCTCGACATGATCGCGGTGCCGGGCGACACGAGCGAGGCCGTGATCGCCGGGGTGATCGCGGATGAGATCTCGATCGGCGTCGCGAACACCAAGACCACCGCCGTGCGTCTGATCCCGGCCCCCGGCAAAACCGTGGGGGACGAGGTGAGCTTCGGCGGCCTTCTGGGGCTCGCGCCGGTCATACGCCTGAACACAGCCTCCCCTGCCCGCTTTATCTCGCGCGGCGGGCGCATCCCTGCGCCGATCCATTCCCTTAAAAACTGAAGAAGGATGAACCATATGACGTTTCAGGAAAAATTTGACGAACTCAAACGCATCTACGGCGAAACAGCCGATTTTTCCGCCGCGCCCGCCGGTCTCGCGGCGCAGATCCGCATGACGGACGAAGACTGCGGCGGCACCTTTTACGTGGCGTATTTCGGGGGCACAGGGGCAATCGAGCCCTACGACTACCGCGACCACACCGTGGATATCGCGATCGGCAGCGCCCTGCTCGAAGCGCTGCTCGACGGCAAAAAAGACCCGGTCGAAGCCTATCTGAACGGAGAATTTCAGCTCGACGGAGACGCTTCGCACGCCCAGGCGCTGATCGAAGCGCTCAAACGCCGCCCGAAAAAGAGACGCGCGGCGAAAAAGAAGGCGGAAGACTGAAACAATGAACGAGTATAAGGATTTTGTCACCGCCCTGCGCCGCCCGGCGGATGAATACGGCGAGGTGCCGTTTTACTGGTGGAACGGCGAAGCGCTCGACAAAGAGCGCATCACCGCCCAGCTGGAAGCCCTTGCGGCGAAGGGCGTGGCGGGCGTGCAGGTGAACTATATGCACCGCTTCGGCGGCGGCGAGGAAGACGCCGCCTACGGGGGCGCAGGGCTTAGCCTGCCAGGCGACCCCGTGCAGTTTTCGGAGGCGTGGTGGGCGTTTTTCCGCCACGCGGCGGCGGAATGCCGCAGGCTCGGCATGGGCATCGGC